>NZ_PNCT01000014.1:0-59691 GCF_005887365.1 Pseudoalteromonas sp. S3785
ACACTTCATAGGCTCTGCCTTGTCTAAAAACCAAACATACTGCTGCAAATTTAACCATCAAAGGCCAGCACGCCCTGATTAACATGAATTTATACACTTAGTTGCTCACTTCGCGTAATAAAGTCCTGGCATATACGTGTAGGTTTTCGTCTTCAGGGTTTGAAGTGTTGGTTAAATAAATTACACGCCCAGCTTTATTAATAAATAGGGTAGTGGGTGTGCCTCTTATTCCTAATTTTTTTGCTATGGCATCGGCTTTAATAGCTGTTTTAAATGTATAGCCTCTATCAATTATTGCTTTGGCGGGGCTGGCATCATCGTCTTCTTTAAAGCTTACCGCAATGACCTTTAAGCCTTTGTGTTTTATTTTTTCAAGTGCTGGTTGCAGCTTTTTACAATATGGGCACCACGTAGCCCAAAAATGTAAAACGTAGGGTTGGCCTAATAAATCGTGCGTTTGAATGGTTGAACCATCAGCCATGTTTAACGTTATTGCAGGCAATAGTGGTAATGAGTCATCATCAGCGAGTTGCTGTGCAGAGCTTATAAAGCTTAATAAAATCAGTGTAATTGCAGAAATTAGTTTTCTCATGGTTCGTTCTTATTATTTTTTAATAGTGAGTTTAATAAGAACGTGAATTAAGTTATTTCATTTCATTAAAAACCAGCAGCCTGCTCAATCACTATTGCATGGCGCTGCGCTAAACGCGTATGGTTTCTGTCGTAACCGCCACCAATAACACTGGCAATAGCGGTGTTATGTTCAAGGCAGCGCTTGAATACTAAATGATCACGCTGTTTAATCCCATCCCACGTTATATCTAGCTTACCTAAGCCATCGTCTTGCCAAACATCTACACCGGCATCGTATAGGACTAAATCGGGGTTGAGCTCTTTTAGTAAAAACTGCAGGGTATCATCCACAATGCCTAAGTATTCTGCGTCTTGCATATTGTTAGCAAGGCCTATGTCTAAATCGCTGGGGGATTTTCTAAACGGGAAGTTTTTTTCGCAATGTATAGAGCAAGTGTACGCATACGGCTGATGTGCAAGCATTGCCGCTGTGCCATCGCCTTGGTGTACGTCTAAATCAAAAATGAGCACATTGGTCACTTCACCGCTTTGTATTAATGTTTGCGCGGTAAAGGCTAAGTCGTTCACCATGCAAAAACCTGAGCCAAAATCAGTGTGTGCATGGTGTGTACCGCCTGCTAAATGACAGGCTAAGCCATGCTTTAATGCTAAGCGTGCAGTTTGTAACGTGCCTTGGGGAGCGGTGAATGTACGATTCATTAATGGTTGCGACCAAGGTAGGCCAATGCGGCGCATGGCTTTTTCGTCTAGGCGGTTATGCCATAAATCGTGAATGTAGTTTTCACAGTGTACCAGTTCAAGTGGCTCGGGGGAGCCTAAAATAGGCTCTACTAAATTATTACCTGCAATGCCTAAACCTTTAACCTGCTCATACAAATGAGCAAATTTACTCATTACAAATCGGTGCTTAGGGTCAAAGCTAAACGAGTAATTACTGTGATAGACCAAAGGTAAATGAGGGTTTAGGCGCATAACTGTATCAATAATAAAGTTTGCGCTATGGTAATAAACTTAACTAAAGCAGTCTATTGTGGGTCTTCAATTAATGAAGTAAGTTCTCGGTGAAGTAGTTTGTCATCAGCTAAATTAAGCTCTACCAATCGTTTTAAATAGGTAATGCTGTTTATATCAATATGGTGGCATTTAAGGCCAACGTGCTTTTGCTCAATATGGCAAATAAGAACGTCCATTCTTATTTCTATATCGCTTTGTGGCAAAGTAAAGCGTAGTGTTGCGTCGCTGTCTTTTTTACCATTAAAAGCGTCACATTTTGTGATCAGCGCTCCGTGTAACGATACATCAAGCAACTTACATGGGTAAGTGCTCCCTGCAAATTCTAGCTGTGCAGAAG
Source organism: Pseudoalteromonas sp. S3785 (assembly GCF_005887365.1). Lineage (NCBI taxonomy): Bacteria > Pseudomonadati > Pseudomonadota > Gammaproteobacteria > Alteromonadales > Pseudoalteromonadaceae > Pseudoalteromonas > Pseudoalteromonas sp. S3785. The sequence continues at coordinate 1,946 of NZ_PNCT01000014.1, forward strand.
TTGAAAAAAGAATGCGCGAGAACTGACGACGATTTTCCATAAAACGAGTGCCTTTTTTGTAATATTTTAAACAAGCATAGCGGGAAATAGCGCATAGCGATAAAAAAAGGCATAAAAAAGCCCCGCATAAATGCAGGGCTTGTTGTATCAGTTAACACTTAACCAATTTTTTTGTACTTAATACGCTTAGGTTGCGCAGCTTCTGCACCTAAGGTCTTTTTAAGCCACTCTTCGTATTCAGTGTAGTTACCATCGAAAAAGTTAATTTGGCCTTCGTCGCGGTAATCTAAAATGTGTGTTGCAATACGGTCAAGGAACCAACGGTCATGCGATATACACATTACACAGCCTGGGAACTCTAAAATAGCGTTTTCAAGCGCGCGTAGTGTTTCAACATCAAGGTCATTGGTTGGCTCATCCAGTAGTACCACGTTACCGCCCGCTTTTAAAAGCTTAGCAAGGTGTAGGCGGTTACGCTCACCACCCGATAAGTCTTTTACAAACTTTTGCTGGTCGTTACCTTTAAAGTTAAAGCGGCTAACGTATGCACGGCTTGGGAACTCAAAGTTACCAATTTTTAGCACATCTTGCCCGTCAGATATTTCTTGGAAAACAGTTTTGCTTTCGTCCATATTGCCACGGAACTGATCAACTGTTGCAAGCTCTACAGTTTCACCTACGCTGATGCTGCCGCTATCTGGCTGCTCTTCACCACTTAGCATTTTAAATAGGGTTGATTTACCCGCACCATTGGCACCAATAATGCCCACAATCGCGCCTTTTGGCATACTAAAGCTTAAATCGTCGATTAATACGCGATCGCCAAAGCTCTTACGTAAGTTATTCACTTCAAGCACTTGGTCGCCTAAACGCGGGCCTGGTGGAATAAATAGCTCGTTAGTTTCGTTACGCTTTTGGTAATCAGACTGCTGTAGCTCGCTAAACTGCGCCATACGTGCTTTAGACTTAGCTTGGCGGCCTTTAGGGTTTGAACGTACCCACTCAAGCTCTTGAGCAATTGATTTTTGACGTGCTTTTTCAGATTTTTGCTCTTGCTGTAAACGTGCATCTTTTTGTTCAAGCCAAGAAGAGTAATTACCTTCCCACGGAATACCTTCACCACGGTCAAGCTCTAGTATCCAGCCAGCTACATTATCAAGGAAGTAACGGTCATGGGTTACTGCCACAACAGTGCCTTCGTAATCATGTAAGAAGCGCTCAAGCCATGCAACCGACTCAGCATCTAAGTGGTTAGTAGGCTCATCGAGAATAAGCATATCTGGCTTTTCAAGTAATAAACGACAAATAGCAACACGGCGACGCTCACCACCTGAAAGGTGCTCAATTTTAGCATCCCATTCTGGTAGACGAAGTGCATCAGCAGCGCGCTCTAAAACGTTATCGATGTTGTGGCCATCGTGCGCTTGAATAATCGCTTCAAGCTCGCCTTGCTCTTTTGCTAGGGCGTCAAAGTCAGCGTCTTCCATTGCGTACTCGTTGTACACTTCGTCAAGGCGATTAAGGGCGTGTTTAACTTCGCCAACGGCTTCTTCAACTATTTCGCGTACTGTTTTGCTTTCATCCAGTACTGGCTCTTGCGGTAAGTAACCAATTTTAGTGCCCGGTTGAGGGCGCGCCTCACCTTCAAAGTCTTGGTCAACACCGGCCATAATGCGAAGTAATGTAGATTTACCAGCACCATTTAAACCTAGCACGCCAATTTTAGCGCCAGGGAAAAAGTGCAACGAAATATCTTTTAAAATTGTGCGCTTAGGTGGCACAACTTTAGATACTCGACTCATCGAGAAAATAAACTTATCAGGTAAAACCATGGAGGAAAGCCTTCAAATAATAATAAAAATTTCAATGTTGTATTGTAGTGGCTCACGGGTGAAACAGTCAACGAATGGCGGGTTTTAAAGCGCTAATGGCTGCAGGTTGATAAAGTATAAAATCATGAATAAATTTCATTTAGACATCTATACATCTAGAGGTTGATATTTTTGGCATTCTGTTCATAATGAGAGCGTATTAATTCTCGGTTTTTATGAGCAGGAGCTTAAAAGATGCCAATTACAGTTAAAGACGAACTACCGGCTATTGCCCGTTTGCGTGAAGAAAACGTGTTTGTAATGCCAAAAAGTCGTGCAAAAACGCAAGAAATACGTCCAATGCGTTTGGCTATTTTAAATTTAATGCCTAATAAAGTAGAAACCGAAGTACAGTTTATTCGTTTGCTTGCTAATTCTCCTTTGCAAGTAAATGTAGAGCTATTGCGCCTAGATACGCACCGCAGCAGTAGCAACTCTGAAGAGCACCTAGATACTTTTTACCGTTATTTCTCCGAGGTAAAAGACAATAACTACGATGCATTGATCGTTACCGGCGCGCCACTAGCTCACCTTGAATACGACGATGTTGCCTACTGGGACGAGCTAAAAGTGATTATTGATTGGGCAGAGCAGCACGTTACCTCTACGTTGTTTTCGTGCTGGGCGGCGCATGCAGCGTTATACCACCGTTACAATTTAAAGCGTGATTTAAAAGAAGATAAACTCTGTGGCGTGTTTACCCACCAATGTTACTTTGACCATGGGGCGCTTACAAGAGGCTTCGACGATACCTTTTTAGTGCCGCACTCACGTTATGGCCACATAGATATAAATAAAATTAATGCCTGCGACGATATAGTCGTGCTGGCAGGCTCTGAAAAAGTAGGCGCTTACTTAATGAAAAATAAGTCGGGCAGCCAAGTGTTTATAACTGGCCACCCAGAATACGATGCCGACACACTAAAAGCAGAGTACGAACGCGATTTACAGAAAAGCCCTGATGCGCCAAAACCCGAAAACTATTTTCCAGATAACGATGCAAGTAAAAAGCCCTCAAAAACGTGGCAAAGCCATGCCTTTTTGCTGTTTTCGAACTGGTTAAACTACTACGTGTACCAAACTACACCTTATGATATTAATCTAGTTAGCCAAGATGTGAGGACTAACAACTATGCCGAATAACGTGCCAAACAAAAATAAGCAAAGCGAATTAAGCGCTGCGCTAAAACAGCGTATTTTAATTTTAGATGGTGCAATGGGTACCATGATCCAAACTCACAAGCTTGAAGAAGAAGACTACCGAGGCGAGCGTTTTAAAGACTGGCACGTACTAATTAAAGGCAATAACGATTTATTAAGCCTTACAAAACCTGAGCTAATAACCGATATACACCGTAGCTTTTTAGCCGCCGGTGCAGATATTATTGAAACCAATACCTTTAACTCAACCACCATTTCGATGGAAGATTACGACATGGCCAGCATAAGTCGTGAGGTAAACCTAGAGTCGGCCAAGCTTGCGCGCGCTATATGTGACGAGTTCACAGCTCAAAACCCAGAAAAACCACGCTATGTAGCCGGTGTGTTAGGGCCAACCTCTAAAACCTGCTCTATCTCGCCAGATGTAAACGACCCAGGCTATCGTAATATTACCTTTGATAAGCTGGTTACTGCGTATGTTGAGTCTACCTTGGCATTAATGGAAGGCGGCGCTGATTTAATACTTATCGAAACCATATTCGACACCCTAAATGCAAAAGCAGCCTCATTTGCAGTAGAAGAAGCGTTTGAGCAAGCCGGGCGCACATTACCAGTGATGATCTCGGGCACCATTACTGATGCGTCAGGCCGTACGCTTTCAGGGCAAACAACCGAGGCATTTTATAACTCTATTCGCCATATTAAGCCTATTTCAATTGGCCTTAATTGCGCCCTTGGCCCCGACTTACTGCGCCAATACGTAGAAGAGCTTTCGCGCGTATGCGAAACCTTTACCTCAGTGCACCCAAATGCGGGTTTACCAAATGAGTTTGGTGAGTATGACCTAGAAGCAGAGGACATGGCCGCCGAGATTATCGATTGGGGTAAATCGGGCTTTATAAATATTGTGGGTGGGTGCTGTGGCACCACGCCTGCGCATATTCGCGCCTTTGCTAAAGGGCTTGAAGGGGTTACACCTCGCCCTTTACCAGAGCTTGATGTTCGCATGCGTTTATCAGGCCTTGAAGCCTGTAACTTAAATTAAGGAGCCGACAATGACTCAACAAATTGCAGTATTTACCAACGTCGGCGAGCGTACTAACGTAACCGGTTCTGCCATGTTTAAACGCTTAATCATGGAAGAAGATTACGAGACAGCGCTTAACGTTGCTCGCGAACAAGTAGAAAATGGCGCCCAAATTATTGATATAAACATGGACGAAGCCATGTTGGACTCAAAAGCAGCCATGGTTAAGTTTTTAAACTTAATTGCCTCAGAGCCCGATATATCTAAAGTGCCTATTATGGTCGACTCCTCTAAATGGGAGGTAATAGAGGCAGGCCTTAAATGTATTCAAGGCAAAGCTATTGTTAACTCAATATCGCTTAAAGAGGGTGAAGAGCCGTTTAAACGCCAAGCTAAAATTATTAAACGATTTGGCGCAGCCGCTGTTGTTATGGCGTTTGATACCGAAGGCCAAGCTGACACCGCAGATAGAAAGTACGAAATATGTGAGCGCAGCTACAAAATATTAGTCGATGAAATAGGTTTTCCGCCGGAGGATATTATATTCGACCCTAATATATTTGCTGTAGCCACCGGTATAGAAGAGCACGACAACTACGCCGTAGAATTTATTGAAGGCACACGCCGCATTAAGCAAAACTTACCTCACTGTAAAGTGTCGGGCGGGGTGTCTAATGTATCGTTTTCGTTTAGGGGTAATAACCCCGTACGTGAAGCCATTCACTCGGTGTTTTTATACCACGCGATAAAAGCGGGTATGGATATGGGCATTGTAAACGCAGGTCAACTTGCGGTTTACGACGACATCCCCGAGGAACTTCGTAAAGCCGTAGAAGACGTAATCCTCAATACCGACCCCGGTGCAGGTGAGCGCCTTGTTGAAATAGCCCCTAAGTTTTCGGGTATGGCACAAGCCGAACGCGTAGAAGATTTAGAATGGCGCACATGGCCTGTTGAAAAACGCCTAGAGCACGCCCTTGTCAAAGGCATTACCACCTTTATAGATGAAGACACGGAAGAGTGCCGCGCAGCTGCCGATAAGCCTATTCACGTGATTGAAGGGCCACTCATGGATGGCATGAACGTGGTAGGGGATTTATTTGGTGCAGGTAAAATGTTTTTACCGCAGGTTGTTAAATCTGCCCGCGTAATGAAGCGCGCAGTGGCCTACCTAGACCCATTCATAGAAGCTGAAAAAGAAGAAGGCGCCACTAACGGTAAAGTAGTTATGGCCACCGTAAAAGGCGACGTGCACGACATTGGTAAAAACATTGTAGGCGTAGTACTGCAATGTAATAACTACGAAGTGATCGACTTAGGCGTAATGGTACCTGCCGAAAAAATACTGCAAACCGCCATTGACGAAAAAGCCGACATAATCGGCCTTTCGGGTTTAATTACCCCATCGCTTGATGAAATGGTACACGTAGCCAAAGAAATGACCCGCCGAGGCTTTGAGTTACCACTTATGATTGGCGGCGCTACGACCTCTAAAGCGCATACTGCAGTAAAAATAGAGCCACAGTACGACAAAGGCGTAGTGTACGTAAATAACGCCAGCCGAGCAGTGGGCGTAGTATCCAGCTTGTTATCAAACGATCTAAAACCCGCCTTTTTAGAAAAAACCAAAGCCGAGTACGACAAAGTACGCGAGCAGCAAGCGCGCAAAAAGCCACGTTCAAAACCGGTTACCATACAGCGTGCCCGCGATAACGCCGCCAAGCTTGATTGGGATAACTACACGCCACCTGTGCCTAAAAAACTGGGCGTGACTGAGTTTAATAATGTATCAATCGCCACGTTACGTAAATACATAGATTGGACCCCGTACTTTATGACGTGGTCAATCGCTGGTAAATACCCGCGCATAATGGACGATGAAGTCGTTGGCGAGCAAGCACGTAGCTTATTTAAAGACGCTAACGACATGCTCGACGACCTTGAAAAGTCAGGTGCTTTGCAACCTTTAGGTGTTATTGGTTTATTCCCTGCAAACCGTGTGGGCGATGACATAGAAATTTACACTGACGAAACTCGCAAAGAGCTGTTAACCACCTCATGCCATTTACGTCAACAAACCGAAAAAACCGACTTTGCTAACTATTGTTTGGCCGACTACATTGCGCCAAAAGGCACACCTGATTACTTTGGTGCGTTTGCCGTAACGGGCGGCTTAGAAGAAGACGACTTAGCCGATGCGTTCGACGCCAAGCAAGACGACTACAATAAAATAATGGTAAAAGCAGTTGCCGACAGGCTCGCAGAAGCCTTTGCAGAATACCTGCACGAACAAGTGCGTAAAGAGTATTGGGGTTACGCAGTCGATGAAAACTTAAGTAACGATGAGCTAATCCGCGAAAACTACCAAGGTATTCGCCCTGCGCCAGGTTACCCTGCGTGCCCAGAGCACACCGAGAAAAAGAAAATTTGGCAGCTGCTCGATACCGAAAAACGCATTGGTATGCAGCTCACTAGCTCCTACGCCATGTGGCCAGGGGCTGCGGTTTCGGGCTGGTATTTCTCACACCCAGAGGCAAAATACTACGCCGTAGCCGCGGTGCAAAAGGATCAGGTAGAAGATTATGCCAAGCGAACTAATATGACGCTGGAAGAGGCAGAAAGATGGTTATCGCCTAACTTGGGGTATGAGCCGGAATAGAGCGAAGTGGTTGAATAGCGAAGCGGTCAGTTTTTAGCTGTCAGCTATCAGTAAAAACAAAACGAGCCAAATTGGCTCGTTTTTTATTAGCTTATTAATTAATAGTACAAAATTGTAAGGTTCGATTAATGTCAGCTATTTACCATTGCTTTTTAATAGTTTTATAACCCTAATTACCCTTTCAAGGGTGATAGTAAGTAATAAAAATAATTCTGTAAACTCACGCATAATATTTCTCCTCAGTTATTGTTGATTTAATAGTATGTTTAGAATTCAAATTGGTCAAATTCATTAAGTTATTGTTTTTAATGGATTTTATTTTTCATCTGGTAGGCGTGTTTATTATACTGGGTTCTTTGGGTATTATGCTGGGAATTACTGGGGGAAAATGTTATTTTTTTTAAAAAAAACTGAAATTAACTACTTTTAAATTGTTTTTTGCTTGAGTAGTTATTTTCAGCATATTTTAAAGAGGGTTTTCACTAATATTAATCTTCATAAAGTTGTACAGGTACTTTAAACTTGAGGTCTACTGATGAAGTCTCTAAATTACATATTGCTTTGCCTAACTCTATTTTTCACATCGAACACATTTGCGCTTGAGAAGAAGTATCACGGGAGTGTTTTACCTGTTATTGCTGCTTTTAAAACGCAGGATAAAACTGCGATTGCTGCGCATATTCGCTACCCTCTAAAAAGGCAATATCCATTGCCTGACATTAAAAATGAAGCTGAATTTATTAACCGCTTTGATGAAGTGCTTGACGACGAGCTAGTGGCAGTTATTGGCAGCTCTAATATAAATACCGATTGGGATAAAGTTGGTTGGCGTGGCATTATGCTAAATAACGGCGTGATGTGGGTGGATACTGACGGTAAAATTATTGGTATAAATAGCCACACAGCTAAAGAGCAGGCATTTGCTAAACACTTAATTAAGCAAGACAAGCAGTCACTTCATTCAAGTATTAATACGTTTGAAGAACCAATACTTGATTGGAAAACGGCTAACTACCATATTCGCGTTGATGATTTAGGTGATAGAAATTACCGTTATGTAGTGTGGGGTATTGATAAAAAGCCAAGCGATAAGCCCGATATGGTTTTATTAAACGGTGATATTACCTTTGAAGGCACTGGCGGTAATCATCATTATACGTTTAAAAACGGACGTTATAGTTACATACTACACGTTACTGTAATTGGCTGCGATACATCGCCACCTGGTTGGCTTGAAGTTTATAAAGATGATGAGCAGTTATTAAAAGAGCGAGTTATAAGCGCTAAGTAGAGTCAACAAACCCTTCTTATGTATACCCTATAAGCGGTCACTTAATAACGGCTATTAATTAGCAGTTCGCCGATAAAAATTTCAATAAAATTGATCTAAGTGGTAGGCTAAAAATGTAGCAATTATTCAAACCGTTCTCGCGCAACAAGGCATTCCTTTAAAGCGCTTTGCCAAGGAGTTAAATATGATCACGCTTACCGTTAATGGTAATAAACATGAGTTTACAGGCGATCCGTCAACGCCGGTGCTTTGGTATCTTCGAGATGAATTAAATTTAACCGGGCCTAAATTTGGCTGTGGTATGGCGCAATGTGGTGCGTGCACCATACATATTGATGGCGTAGCGCAGCGCTCATGTATATTACCGGTTTCGGCTGTAGCAGGTCGCAATATTACCTCTATTGAAGGGCTAAGTGAGCAGGGCGACCACCCCGTGCAAAAAGCCTGGGTTGAGCATAAAGTGCCGCAGTGTGGGTTTTGTCAGTGCGGGCAAATCATGCAGGCGGCAAGCTTATTAGCCGCTAACCCCAACCCAACTGATGATGAAATAGTAAATAATATGTCTGGCAATATTTGTCGTTGTGGCACGTATCCGCGTATTCATAAAGCGATTAAGTCGGCAGCTAAAACCATGGCGGGCGTTGAATATTTTGACCCAAATGAACAAGGGGAAGAAGTATGAAAAACAACAATACGTACTTTGACCTAAACCGCCGCCAATTTTTAAAAACCAGCGCAATAGGCGCATTGGTATTAGGCACTTATTTTGTAGGCAGTGCGCCAAGAGCGTTTGCTGGCGTGTTAGAGCAACCCTCTGAGCAAGCAAAGCGCGCTAACTTATTTATAGCTCTGCGCCCCGATGGCATGGTTGAAATAACCTGCCACCGCTCTGAAATGGGCCAACAAATTCGTACCGCCATTGCCCAAATTGTGGCAGACGAAATGGAAGCGGCGTGGGACAAAGTAGTGGTTATTCAAGGTAAGGGCGACCCTAAATACGGGGATCAAAATACCGATGGCTCGCGCAGTATTCGCTACAACATGCAGCGCCTGCGCGAAATGGGCGCAAGTGTACGCTACATGATGCAGCACGCAGCTGCTAAATATTGGAACGTTGAGCCACACACCTGTACAGCTAATCAGCACGTGGTTACCCACAGCTCAGGGAAAACGCTTGGCTATAAAGATTTAATCGACCTCGCGCTTGGTATTACACCGCCAGAGCCTGACAAGCTAACACTTAAAACACGCAAAGAATGGCGCTATATAAATACCGGTATGGCGCACATAGATTTAACGGATTTAGTAACCGGTAAAGCCACATTTGCTGCCGATGTACGCGAACCAAAAGCGCTGGTGGCGATGATTGAGCGCCCGCCGGTAGTAGGTGGTGTGGTTAAATCGTTTGATGCCAGCGCCGCTAAAGCAATTAATGGCGTAGTTGATGTTATTGAAATGCCTGTTCCAAAAGGCGCACCGCAATTTCAGCCAAAAGGCGGCATTGCTATTGTTGCTAAAAATACCTGGGCTGCATGGCAGGCGCGTAAAGCACTTAAAGTAGTGTGGGATGATGGTAAAAATGGCGATTATAATTCAGAGAACTTTAAAAAGTCGTTATTACAAACAGTGAGTGAGCCGCAAGCGCATGTGCGTGAAAAAGGCGATGCCACCAACATATTGGCTAAATCGAGCAATACGTTAGTAGCCGACTATTACGCGCCGCACTTGGCCCAGGCACCTATGGAGCCACCGTGCGCCACTGCAATGTACAATAAAGACCGCGTTGATATTTGGGCTGCAACGCAAAATCCGCAAGCAGATATGAAAACCGTAGCCGCATTACTGGGTATGGACGAGAGTAAAATTAACGTACATGTCACCATGTTAGGTGGCGGTTTTGGGCGTAAATCAAAACCTGATTTTTCGGCAGAAGCCGCATACATTTCAATGAAAGTAGGGCAACCTATTCGCGTACAATGGACGCGAGAGGATGATATACAACACAGTTTTTATCATGCGGTGTCGGCTCAACATATTGAAGCTGCACTAGATGAAAAAGGTAACATAGAAGCTTATTTACATCGCACGGCGTTTTCGCCAATTATGTCTACCTTTCAAGAAGGGGCAACGGCGCCAGCAGGTTTTGAACTGCGTTTAGGCTTTACCGATAACCCTATTAACTCACCTAATTTAAAGCTAGAAAACGGCGAAGCACCCGCTAAAACAAGAGTAGGCTGGATGCGCTCGGTATCAAATATTTTTCATGCTTTTGCTATTCAGTCATTTATTGCTGAAGCGGCGCACAAAGCAGGGCGCGACCAAAAAGACTATTTACTTGAAACCATAGGCCCTGATCGTATTTTAGATGTAACCGAGCAAAATGCCTCGTACGATAACTATGGCGCCGATAAAGACGTTTACCCATTAGATATTGGTAAATTACGCCATGTTATTGAAAAAGTGGCTGAGATAAGTAAATGGGGCCGAAAGCTGCCAAAAGGTCGCGGGTTAGGTATTGCAGCGCACCGCAGCTTTTTAACGCATGTGGCTACTGTGGTTGAGGTAGAGGTATCGGACGCTGGCGATTTAAACGTGATTAAATCGTGGGTGGCTATTGATGCGGGTACGGTTGTAAACACCGATACAGTTAAAAATCAAACGCAAGGTGGTTCTATTTACGGTATTACCACTGCAATTAGCGATGGTATTACTTTTGATAAAGGCCGAGTACAGCAAAGTAACTTTCATGATTACCGCGTACCGCGTATGAGCGATTCACCTCTAGAGGTAGAAGTAGAAATAATACAAAGCGATGCGCCACCAGCAGGCGTAGGCGAGCCCGCAACACCGGTTTACGCCCCCGCATTGTGTAACGCTATTTTTGCCGCTTGCGGTAAGCGTATTAGGCAACTGCCTATAGGTAACCAATTAAAAACGTAAATAATTTCCTTTATTAGCCATAAAACAAAAAAACCGCCAAATGGCGGTTTTTTTAGAAGTAAGCGATTAGTGAGTTTTTTCAAACTCATCTACTTCACGCTCTGCTTCTTCTTTAGATTTACCGTACTGCTGCTGGATTTTACCCACTAGCTCTGTACGGCTACCTTCAATTTTGTCTAAATCGTCGTCAGTAAGATCGCCCCATTTTTGTTGTGCCTTACCTTTAAGTTCGTTCCAATTACCTTTCATACGATCGCTGTTCATAAGTTTCTCCTTACTTAGATTTAATTAACGTTCACTATAAAAGGAGCAAGGCGTGTACCAATAAGTTAAATTTAAATTTTATAATTATAATCAAGGTGTTATGTTTTTATTGGGGCAGTAGAAGTTAATATAGCGCGCATGTTCTTAAAAAATGTACAGAGCGGTTTGTAATTATTTCTGATTATGATGCTTTTTTATAACCACTCAGCTTTAGCGGCGCGTTTATTTTTGGTTTTTGTTACAATGCATACAAAGCAATTTTGGGTAAATAGCAGTGCTGCCGGTTCAAAACATATATCAACAACTTGTAACTACATTACAAACTAACCCTATAACGTTATTACAAGCACCACCTGGTGCAGGTAAATCAACCTGGTTACCGCTACAACTTATGCGCGACGGCCATTTTAAACGTATTGTAATGCTGGAACCGCGCCGCTTAGCTGCACGTAATATTGCCAATTACTTAGCACAGTGCCAAAACGAAAAAGTGGGGCAAAGTGTTGGTTTACGAGTACGTGGCGAGAGTAAAGTAAGTAGTAATACGCGCCTTGAAATAGTCACTGAGGGCATGCTTACACGCATGCTACAAAATGACCCCGAATTAAGCGACATTGATTTACTGATTTTTGATGAATTTCATGAGCGCTCAATTGCAGCCGATACCTCACTGGCCTTTGCTTTAGAGACCCAAAGTGCGCTGCGTGAAGACTTAACCATACTGCTTATGTCGGCCACCCTTGATACCGAGCGCTACACACAGTTTTTTGATTGCCCTGTTATTCAATCAAGTGGGCGAAGCTATCCCATAGATGAAGTATACGTACCCATAAAAGATGAAAGCCGCTGGCTTGATGCTATTCCCGCTTTAATAAAACAAGCACTAAGTGAGCAAAGCGGCAGTGCGCTAGTGTTTTTACCTGGGCAATTTGAAATATTACGTGTGCAGCAAGCGCTTAATGATTTACCAAGTGATTGCTTAGTTGCCACATTATTTGGCGAGCAAGATAAAGCTAATCAGCAAGCGGCGATTGCCCCTGCGCCTGAGGGCATGCGAAAAGTGGTGCTTACCACCAATGTAGCCGAAACCAGCTTAACTATTGAAGGCATACGTATTGTTATTGATAGCGGTAAACGCCGCGCTGCAACGTTTAACTTAAAAACAGGCGTAACGGAGCTTACAACACAAAGTATATCGCGTTCCTCTGCCGTGCAGCGCGCAGGGCGTGCAGGGCGAATAGAACCAGGTGTAGTTTATAGGCTTGGTTCAAAACAAACCTTTGAGCGACGCAATAGCCACGATAACCCCGAAATACTCACCTCAGATATAAGCCAACTTATGCTTGAAGCAAAACAGTGGGGCGCAAATATTAGCGAACTCACCTTGCTTGATACGCCAACAACGCAGCAATGCACACAAGCAATGAGCTTACTAACTATGCTTGAAGCCATCGATGGCAAAGGCAAGCTAACCAAGTTGGGCAGCAACATGCTGGGTTTTGGGGCGGATATTCGCTTAGCGCATATGCTTTTAAAAGCGCAGGCGCTTGAGACAAAGCTCCCTGGTATTTATCGCTTAGCACTTTATTTAGTAGCGCTGCTTGAGAGCAGAATAAACACCGCCAACGAGCTAAGTTTAGCGCTACACAGCCTGCAGCAAAGACCGCACCCAGTATTTAAACAGCAGTTAAAATACTGGCAAAGCCGCTTAAAAGTAACCGACAGTAACAGCGAGCTAAACACCGAGTATTTAGGTTTGCTGGTGGCATTAGCTTACCCCGATCGCATTGCAAAAAAACGTGGTAATGGTTACTTACTTGCCAATGGAGCGGGCGCTGATTTAAACACCGATTACTGGCATAACGATGACTACCTGGCTATTGCAAGCATGGGCGGTTATAAAGGCACGCGTATTTTTGCAGCCACCGCGCTTAGCCCATTTGAGCTACAAGATTACTTACCGCACTTGTTTACTACGCTTACCCGCTGTGAGTTTGATGAAAAAACCGCACGCTTTATCCATCAAGACGAAGTAAAGCTTGGCGCTATTACCCTTGCAAGCCAACCTAGCAAGCAAAAGCTTGATAAAACAGAGCGCGCTAAAGCGTGGCTTAATTTATTTGCTAAACACGGCTTTGCATTATTTAATGAACAACCCGATGCGCAGCAATTATTAATACGCATGAGTTTAGCCAGTCAATTTATGCCCGATACGTTCCCGGCAATAAGCGAGCAGCAACTTATCGAAACAGCTGAAGATTGGTTAGGCGTATATTTACAAGATATAAAAACACTCGAGCAGCTTAAAAAGTTTAACTATTTTGAAGCACTGCAAAATTGTTTTGACTGGACTCAGCAAACAGCCCTAAAAACACTGTTACCGCTTAGGTTAACGGTACCGAGTGGCTCAAATATAAAAATTAATTACCAACTAGATGGCCCCGCAAAACTTAGCGTGCGCATGCAAGAAGTGTATGGTTTAACCAGTACGCCTATGCTTGCCAATGGCAAGCTGCCACTGCTTATGGAGTTACTATCGCCGGGTAAGCGCTCTTTACAACTTACACAAGATCTTGCGCACTTTTGGGCTACCAGTTACCGCGATGTACAAAAAGAAATGAAAGGACGTTATCCCAAGCATTTTTGGCCAGACGACCCAGCCAATAGCGTGGCAACTAATAGAGTGAAAAGCAAAATGTAGGTGTTAGTTACATAATGTTATTTGTTTGATTATTGAACGTTCTAAGGTAATGTACCTATAAAACACTTTTAGCTACAGGGAATAGTCAATGAGGTTACTTTTAACATTAGGTATGGTATTGGTTATTAGCTTTTCAGCCCGAGCTGAAGAGTCATTTGATTTAAAAACATTTGCGCAGCATTACTACAAAACCATGACCGCCACGCAAGCCCCTAATGCAGGAGTTAAAGAGCTTGAAACTTACCTTGCTTTATTAACAGACGATGTAGGCAGCCAGCATATACCATATCAAATAGATGACTCTCGCACTGCTGATGGTAAAAAACAAATGCGCAAAGGGATGAGTTTTTATTTAGGCGCGCATACCCACTATAAAAGTGAGTTACTCAATACCTTTATATTTAACAATAGCGGTTTTGCGATTCGTTATAAAAACCACGCTAAAGGTATTCACCCACAAAGCAAACAGCCAATAGAGTACACATCAGTAATGATGGAAGTAATAGAGGTTGAGAATGGTAAAGTGGCGATGATCCGCAAATACCACGAATAACTTTATTGGTTAAACCTCTTTGCCGCCGTGTTGCTCTGCTAAGTCATCAAGCTCTGCAGAGGTGTAATCAAACCCGCTTTCATCATACTCGTAAGTAACTTTTACACTGTCGCCACCATTAAATAAGCGTGTTTTAACTTGGTTTACGGGCCAATCTTTTAGTACATGCACAAAACGGTTGGCAACTTGCGAGGATTCAAAACGGTAGCGAATTTCTGTTTTCATAAAAAAGGCTCTGTCATTATATGGCTTAGCTAAAAGTGAGTAGTAAAGTTACACATTTAATGCATTACCACCTCTCATGGTCTTTAGTATACCTTTAATCAATAGGCTGATATAAGCCCGTAACACAGTATGTAAAGCAAAAATTTACCCAAAACCGCTATAAGTGGCTCGCTATTGAAGTAAATAATAATTGTTGACCCAGCTTTTTATCTAAAAAGTTAAAACATCTTTATTTCTGCATAATCCTAGTATTGAATTTACACATTAATAACTTTTTCACTAAATTACCTACCTAAAGCGCCAAGTTAAAATATTAAGCTGTTGTAAGTAAAGTTTTTAATACACTTGATAGATGTGGATGATTGACCCATTACTTAATATTTAACGTATTGAATCACCTTATTAAATAGTGACTTTAAAATAAGGCTTTTGTTCTAAAAAATAAAACTATTTAAAAATTTAAACAAAAACTAAACATTTAGGTTGATTGTTAGTTATTTGTAATTAGAATAGTCGCTATTACAAATAAGAATGATTCACATACAATATTAGGATTCAACATGATTTTGCGTAAATCTCTCCTTGCTAGTGCAGTAATTACTGCAACTTTGGGTTTAACTGCGTGTGGTGGCTCAAGCTCGAACGATAGCGATGAAACACCGACCACACCAACAGTGACTAATTCGGCACCTACTGCAATTAGCTTATCAACATCAGCTGTAACAGAAGATGTAGTTGGTGCAGTTGTCGGTACTTTAAGTGCCACCGATGACGATGAAACAGGTATGGTATTTACGCTAGCTGATGATGAGCAGTATTTTGAAATTAACGACAGCAATGAATTAACGCTTAAAAGCGCATTAGCGCTTAATGCTGAGCAAGTAGAAACCTTAGATGTAACAGTTACCGCAACCGATGCCGGTGAGTTAAGCTTTACGCAAACATTGAGCGTATCTGTAACAGATATTGAAGCGCAAGATGGCGTAAATGTTTACGAATTTGCTTCAACAGTCGATACAAGCAATTCGGCTGTAAGTTACACAGGGCAAGTGGCTCGCCATGCGCTTTCGGCGCAAATTAAAGCCTACATAGGTTTATTAGATGTAGATTACATCGAAAGTAATGGCTTGACAGGCGATTCAGTAAAAGCGCAGCTAATGGCGTATTGGAGTGATTACGAAGCCGTAAAAGATAATAGCTTTTTGTTTGTTGATGGCAGCACAACGCTACAGCAATCATTTGCTGAAATTTCAAGTTCAGGTAAATCGTTAACGGGTAAAGTTGCCGGTAACGATGCATCAAAAATGGAAGAAGAGTGGCTAACAGAAGGCACATTTGAAGGGTGGAGTGACTTTGGTACTCAAGCTAAAACACCTGAAGGCCTTATTTTTCATTACTTTGATTTATTAGCGGCTAATGTAGGTGCAATAGCAAGCGGCACACAATCTGAAGATATAAACGGTAACGACATTACAGCAGCTTATATTACAACAAGTGGCCTAGATTTAAATCAGCTTATTCAAAAACATACATTAGGTGCGTTAATGTTCTCGCAAGGTACAGATGACTACCTAGATGAAGGGCTTGAAGAAGATAACACCGATGCAGCAGCCGCTGGCACTAATTACAGCACTTTAGAGCATCAATATGATGAAGGTTTTGGTTACTTTGGCGCTGCTCGTCATTACTTAGAATTTAGCGACGACGCTATTGCTGATGGTAGTGCAAACGCAGATGTTGATGGCGATGGAAAAATAGATTTAGCCAGTGAGTACAACTGGGGTAATTCAGTCAATGCCGCTAAACGAGATAACGGTGCAACAGTTGCGACTGACTTTAGCAGCGCAGCAATGACGGCATTTATAGCGGGTCGTAAAATTATTAACGATGCAGCACCAAGCGCATTAACTGATGAGCAAAAAACGCAGTTATTAGCACAGCGCGATATTGCTGTTGCTAATTGGGAAAATGCAATTGCAGCGACTGTTGTTCATTACATTAACGATACATTAGCAGACATTGATACAGTGCAAGGTACAGAGGCAAGCGCTGAAGATTTTACTAACTTAGCTAAGCACTTTAGTGAAATGAAAGGTTTTGCACTGAATTTTCAATTTAACCCATTTTCACCTTTTTACAGCGACGATAACGCAGGTAAATTTGCCGAGCTACATACGTTACTAGGTGAGGCGCCACAGTTAACAGATGCCTACAAAGCACAGTTAGTTGAAGCGCGTGATTTGATGCAACAAGTATACGGCTTTGATGCACAAAACGTTGAAAACTGGTAATTACCACCTGTTTTAGCACCAAGGAAGGTCAGCCCACGGGCTGGCCTTTTGACGTTTAATTTTCGAAGTTTTTAGGGTTGAAATAATGATCAATTATGCAAAAAAAGGGGTCGTAGTTGCAGCAGCTGTTTTAACACTTAGTGGCTGTGGTGAAAGTAGCTCAAGTAGCACGGGCAGTGATTTTCAAGGTAGTGATAGCGGGCAAACTACTACGCCAGTGGTGACAGAGTTTGATGAAGCACAACTGGTTGCTAACTTAGTCGACAATGTAATAACACCTACGTTTGTTTTGTTTAATCAACAAGCACAACTACAAACGCAAGCAGTAGCCAATTACTGTCAAGCCGAATTGCAAAGCGTTCAAGAAAGCTCTGAAGAGGCCATAGCACTGCGTACTCAGGCACAGCAAGCATGGCTTGATACCATGGCGGGCTGGCAGCAAGCCGAAATGATGCAAATGGG
Organism: Pseudoalteromonas sp. S3785; assembly: GCF_005887365.1. Taxonomy (NCBI): domain Bacteria; kingdom Pseudomonadati; phylum Pseudomonadota; class Gammaproteobacteria; order Alteromonadales; family Pseudoalteromonadaceae; genus Pseudoalteromonas; species Pseudoalteromonas sp. S3785. The sequence continues at coordinate 19,391 of NZ_PNCT01000014.1, forward strand.
GCCATTACTTGATAACTCAGGCCAATTACGCAATCAAATATACTCTTGGCCTACGTTTAGCCGATGTGGGATAGACCAAGATGTGGTGTATAACCAAGACGGGGTAATAAACCAAGATCAAAATCGCCCGTATGATATTAACGAAAGAACAGCAACACGTAGGGGCTTATTTGCACTTCAGCACGTGTTGTTCAACGAGCAATTAGATCATCACTGTAGTGTTGCTAACGAGGCGTTGGCTGATTGGAATAACCGTACTGATCTGGCGCGTCGCCAGGCTCGATGTGAGTTTGCGGTGGTGGCAAGTGAAGATGTTTTAAACTCCTCAGCACAATTATTACAAGCTTGGCAAGGTGATAACGGTTTTGCGAATGAGTTAAAAAATACAGGAGACAGTGGTGGGCGCTTTAGCACTACTCATGAAGCACTTAACCATATTAGCGATGCGCTGTTTTACATCGATACACTCGTAAAAGATAAAAAATTAGCAGAGCCAATTGGAATTTTTTCAAATTCGTGTGGTACATCAGCATGCCCTGAAGATGTAGAAAGCCTAGATGCAAAAAGTTCTTTAGATAATATTCGTAACAATTTAACCGCGTTTGAAGCGTTAATAATAGGTAATTTAGAAGGCGCAGAGGCGGGTACTGGTTTTGACGACTTTTTAGATGCAGAGCAAGCACAGGCAACAAAAACGCGCTTAATAGAAGGCATTGCAGCACTAAAGACTACACTTAGCCAAATTGATAGCTCGTTAGCAGATTTACTCATAAGTAATGAGCAACAAGTACGTGATGTGCATGGCGAGGTTAAAGTACTTACTGATGAACTTAAAAATGACTTTATCAATGAATTAGCACTTGAGCTACCTACTACTTCTGCAGGCGATAACGACTAAGGGCAACAATGAAATACAATAAACTTACAATTGCATTGCTTATGGCCGTAAGTTGCCAAGCAGTTGCAGAGCAACAAAGCGACATAGAGCATATTCAAATTATTAGCCACAATGACAAGCTACGTACCGAGGCGGGATCTGCCACTTTAATTGGTGAAGCGCAGCTTGAACAATTTGAATTTGATGATATTCACCGTATTTTATCGCAGGTTCCTGGCGTAAATATACGTGAAGAAGATGGCTTTGGGCTAAGGCCTAATATTGGTTTTAGGGGCGTAACCCCCGAGCGTAGTAAAAAAATCACGATATTAGAAGATGGTGTTTTAATTGGCCCTGCGCCGTATTCTGCTCCCGCGGCTTATTATTTTCCGCTAACTACACGCATGACTGCGGTTGAGGTATTTAAAGGCCCAGCAGCCATACATTATGGCCCACAAACGGTGGCAGGTACGCTTAATTTAGTGTCGCGCCAAGTGCCAGATGATGCCAGTGGTATGCTTGATGTATCAGCAGGGTCTGATGGTTATAAAAAAGCGCACGCGTATTATGGTAACCGCGAAGGGCAGTTTGGCTTTTTAGTTGAAGGAGTACACCTAGAAAGTGACGGATTTAAAGAGCTTGATGGCGGGCAAGACACCGGCTTTGAAAAAGATGACCTATTAGTTAAATTAGATTACAAACTCGATGGTGAGCAGTTTAAGCAACGTTTTGAGTTAAAACTAGCGTACTCAGATGAGCTTTCAAATGAGACTTATCTTGGTTTAACAGAGGATGATTATAGCGAAAACCCATACCGTCGTTATGCAGCTAGTGGCCCTGCCAATATGGACACGAAGCATACGCAAGTTATGTTTACTCATCAGTTGAGCACTGACAATTTTGCACTGACTACCCGAGCGTATCGTAATGACTTTGAGCGTGCTTGGTTAAAGCTTAACTCAGTTACTAACAGCAGTGGCAGTTTGTCAGATATTTTAGCCGACCCAACGCGTTTTGAGCGTGAATATAGCGTTATTAGTGGTCAAGCTGATTCGGTTCAAAATGGCGAAAGCAATGTGTTTTTGACCATGGGCACTAACGACAGAGCCTTTTTCTCTCAGGGGATTCAGTTTGATGGCGATTGGCAAGTGGCGGCATTTGGGCTTGATCATTCTCTCTCATTTGGGGTTCGCTTTCATCAAGATGAAATAGAGCGTGACCACTTCGAAGATACCTACGCTATGGTTAACTCGGTTAACACCCGCACAGATACTGCAAGTGTATTTACAACGCAAAATACGGAGTCTACCGACGCATGGTCTGTTTATATTGAAGACAAAGTGACGTTCGATAAGTTAACACTCGGTGTAGGCGTGCGCGGTGAGTTAATGGATATGTCGTATCAGAATGATTCGCCGGGGCAAGAAAACGATTGGCAAAATAAATCGAGCCGAATTTGGCTACCTGGCTTAAGTGGTTTTTATCAGTTATCTGAAAACGCAGGGTTATTATTTGGTGTGCACCAAGGCTTTGTGCCATCAAGTCCATCGAGCCCAGTGCGTGAAGGGGATGATGAATTTGAAAAAAGCGTAAACTATGAATTTGGTGGCCGTTATAACGATGGTAATCGCCAAATTGAGGTGGTTAGCTTTTTTAACGATTACTCAAATTTAGTTGAAAGCTGCGGACAATCAAATTGTGGAATTGCAAACGAATTTGACCGTGAATTTAGCGGTGGTGAGGTGGATGTGTGGGGCGTTGAGTCTCAATTTGCACAAACCTTCTCACTAAACGAAAGTATCGATATTCCTGTGCGTTTAACGTATACCTATACGCAAAGCGAATTTAAAGAAGAGCTATTTAGTGAGTTTACGCAGTGGGGGCACATACGCCCAGGTGATCACTTACCATATTTGCCCAATCACCAGGCTGCACTTAGCTTAGGGCTTGCACATAACGATTGGTCTGTAGATGTATTAATAAAATACACTTCAGATATGCCAGAGGCTGCGGGTGTTGCTTATTCAGCGGGCGAAATTGGCAATACAACAGGCAACGACTTTGCTATGCCATTAGCCGGTGTTGATGTGCCATCAACTACGGTTGTTGATATTGCAGCACGCTACGAGCTTGATCAATATGGGCATATTTACGCAAAGGTAGATAACCTGTTTGACCAAGATAATATTGTTAGTCGTCGCCCATATGGTGCACGTCCTGGTAAGCCTCGCAGTGTTGCTGTAGGTTATAAATACCAATTTTAAGAGGTAAGTAATGCTCGAGACTTTATGGCAAACACTGCTGCAAACGCCTAATTATTTGTTTGATGCCAATAAACGCATATTTATTGGCTATAGCATTGCGGCGTTAGTTATTGCTATGTTGCTGTATTTCTCGGGCCGCGCCCAACAAAAAAAGCGCACTTGGCGTGGGCTGGGGCGTTATTTATTTAGTAAGCGTATTTGGCTTAGTAAAAGCGCCAAGCTTGACTATCAATTGCTAATTATAAATCGTTTACTCAAAGCCGCGCTATGGGTGCCTATAGTGCTAACTATGGTACCTGTGGCGATTGGCGTAAGCGATGCCTTGCAATGGCTTTTTGGAGAGCGTGCTGTATGGCAACTGCCAAGTACTGTGGTGCTAATAATATTTACTGTACTGCTTTTTATATTTGATGATTTGACCCGCTTTTTATTACATTTAGCACTGCATAAGGTGCCGTTTTTGTGGCATTTTCATAAAGTGCATCATAGTGCGTTAGTGCTCACCCCAATGACTATTTATCGCAGCCACCCGTTTGAAAGCTATTTATATGCGTGTCGAATGGCGTTAGCGCAAGGTTTTGTGGTGGGCGTTTGTGTGTATTGCTTTGGCCGAAACTTAACTATGCTAGATATTTTTGGTGCTAATGTATTTGTATTTGCCTTTAATGCGTTAGGCGCTAATTTACGCCACTCTCATGTATGGTGGAGCTTTGGTAAAAAAATAGAAAATTGGTTTATTAGCCCAGCTCAGCATCAAATTCATCACAGTGATAACCCAAAGCACTTTGACCGTAACTTAGGCTCTGCTTTAGCCATTTGGGATAGAGCTTGTGGCACGCTAATAAAAGCGCATCAAGTAGGTAAAATTACTGTGGGCGTAGGCAATAAAGACCGTGGCCACAACAGTGTAATAGATGCGTATTGGCGGCCAATTTACGAGAACCTACAAACGCCTTGGCAGCGTGTGACTAAAGCCGCTAATAAGGTGAATGTTTATAACAAAAAAAAGCCCATCATTGAGGTTAATATTAACGATAAAACAGTTAAATAGCGCTCGGTTACAAAAAATAAAGGGTTAAGTTGTAAATTTTGTGTTTCAATAATCGCATCAAACTCGGTACATACACGCGTACCTTCTTAAATTTACGATGACGATTTAACATGTATTACAAATCAGTTTTATTGGCAAGTAGTGCCTTATTACTCAGCGCCTGTGGTGGTTCTGGCGGCGATGATACGCCCACCGTTAATTCAAATAAAGTACCTACCTTGTCCGTATCCAACATTCCTGGCGAATTAAAAAAAGGACAAACCATTGAGCTAACTGCAACAGCAAGCGATGAGGATGGCACTATAAGCAGTGTGATTTGGCAACAAACTGCAGGCATAACGTTATTGAGTGAGCCACTAGAAGCGTTAAGTACCCGCCTTACAATACCTGCTGCACAAAGTTATGCACCCATAACATATTCATTTAGTGTAACAGCCACTGATAACGAAGGGGCTACAAGCACTCAAACCGTTACATTTGTAGCTAAAAATAGCATGGATATGCACAGTGCTGCTAGGTTATTACATCAAGCCAGTATGGGCCCAACGCTTGCTGAAATAAATAATGCTCAGGGTTTAAGTGAGCAACAATGGCTCGATAACCAAATAGCACAGCCAATTGGCTACCACCACGACTACCTTGTCACACTTGAAGATGATGAAGACTTTAAATACATAAGCCGTATAGATGCATGGTGGAAAGCGGTGCTACACAGTGACGATCAGCTGCGTCAGCGCGTTGCATTTGCACTAAGTGAAATATTAGTTGTATCGGATGAAAATAGCGATTTACGTGCGCAACCACAGGGCATGGTTACTTATTACGATTTATTACTCAAACATGCATTTGGCAACTTTAGAGAGTTACTCGAAGAGGTAACGCTTTCGCCCATTATGGGCACTTATTTAAGCCATTTAGGTAACGAAAAAGAAGACGAAGCACTCAATATTCGCCCTGACGAAAACTACGCCCGCGAGGTCATGCAATTATTTACTATAGGGCTTGATGAGTTAAACCTTGATGGCAGTGCTAAGCTAGATGCAAACGGCAATAGCATAGCAACTTACGGGCAGGCGCAAATACAAGGGTTTGCGCGTGTATTTACAGGCTGGACATTTGCAGACAGTGAGACTTTTAAACGCGTAAGTCGTGATTATATTAACCCTATGCAAGCTTATAGTGAGTACCATTCGAGCAAAGAAAAAGTCCTGTTAAATGGTGAGGTTATACCGCCTGGTTATGGGCCAGAGGAGTCGCTAAAAATAGCCCTCGATAATTTGTTTAATCACGATAATGTAGCGCCATTTATTTCTAAGCAGCTTATTCAGCGGTTAATTACCTCAAACCCGACTGCGCAATATGTAGAGCGCGTTGCTCGTGTGTTTAATGACAATGGAAGCGGTGTACGAGGCGATTTAGCCGCAGTTGTTAAAGCGATTTATTTAGATGATGAAGCGCGCCATTTTGGCAGCGTACTTAGCTATCAAGGTAAAATTAAAGAACCGCTTTTAAAAACCGTACAGTTTTGGCGAAACCTTAATGCTAAGTCACTACAAGGGTATTATAAAACGTGGAACCTGGTTGACAGCTACGGACAAGGCCCAATGCAGTCAGCGTCTGTATTTAATTTTTTCAGACCAGATTACCAAAGTGCGACTTTGCGCTCCCAAGGGCTTGTCGCCCCCGAATTACAAATAGCTAACGATGCGACTTTAATAGGCACAATGAACGCTCTATTTGCAAGTTTAGTTTGGAGTACCGCTGAAGCGCATACCGATTTAAACCCAGCCGGTATTTATGTCTATGTACAAAGCGATATGGATTACTTGGCGCAAAATGGCATTAATGCACTGATAGAACAATATAATACCTTGTATTTTGCCGGCAATATGAGCGCTGATACTAAGCAAGCCTTGCTTGATTTAGATGCCTACTTTAATGAGGAGCAGTACCGTGTAAGGGTTTCGTACTTGTTATACATGATTGCTATTTCACCAGAATTTAACGTGCAGTATTAGGAGCGCATAATGAGCATTAATAGAAGGCAATTTTTATCATTATGTTTAAAAGGCGGGGTATCGGCAGCCGCTTTAACCAGTTTACAGCTACAGGCGCTAACGGGCGCAACTAATGCAATAGAACTTGGTGATTATAAAGCCCTAGTGTGTGTGTTTTTATACGGCGGAAACGACTCACTTAATATGTTGCTACCCCTTGAGGGAGAGCAGCGTAGTTTATATGAGCAAAGTCGGCAAAACCTCGCAGTAGAAAATCCTTTGTCGCTAAGTGTTAGTTCGCAATTTGCAGGTGGTGTGGGCATCCACCCTTCACTTGCGCCTTTACAGAGTGTGTTTGAGTCGGATGATTTAGCCTTTATTGGCGGCGTAGGCACTTTGCTTACTCCCACCACATTAGCTGACTATAAAAATAACGCAGTACCTTTACCTAAGCATTTGTTTTCACATAACGATCAGCAAGCCTCATGGATGTACGGCCGAGAAAAAGCCTCTTTAAACAGTGGGTGGGGCGCACGTATGCTCGAACGGTTAGCTGTGCATGACGAGTTTGCGGCAAATATCTCTCTCGATGGCACAAACTTATGGCAAACAGGCACAAATAGCAGTGCTTTTGCGCTTAACAAAAGTGGTATAAGTACGATTAACGCCTTTGGTGGTTATCAGCCGCGTACTGAGCACGTTACTAATATAATGAATCGTGTGTTAGGCAATGCAAGCCATGTGCTTGGGCGTGAATATGCTACTGGCTTAAATAGTGCAATTACCAATACGCAAACTATGAACAGTGCGCTAGAACAAGCACCTGATCTAATTACTTCTTTTAGTGATACTAGCTTGAGTGAGCAATTAGCTGCGGTGGCTAAAACGATTAGTGTGCAGTCGTCGTTAAGTACTCAGCGCCAAGTGTTTTTTGTCTCTATGGGGGGATTTGATACCCATGATGATCAGCTTACGGCACACCCTGCGTTGTTAAATACGCTAGCTCAAGGGCTCAGCGAGTTTAACAGTGCCATAAAAGAGCTAAACATGAATGATAAAGTTACCACATTTACTATGTCGGACTTTGGCCGCACGCTCACCTCAAATGGAGATGGCACTGATCATGGCTGGGCGGGTAATCAAATTGTAATGGGTGGTGCGGTAAAAGGACGTAATATTTATGGTGAGCTACTTACTCAGCAATTAGAGGGCGAATACGATACCGGCGGTGGGCGGTTAATTCCGCAAGTGGCTAACGAGCAGTACTTTGCAACGCTCGCGCAATGGTTTGGTGTGCCTGTTTCAGAGCTGGTTGATATTTTTCCTAATTTAAGTCACTTTAATAGCGAAACCTTGGACTTTTTTGTGTAAAGATACTGATATGTTAACTGCAGCGCTTACAGCGAGTTGGTATCTATAATCAGTGACGTTGGCTGTTGATTGTAATCTAAACCCCGTGTTAGGCAGTATAATGTACTGGTTTCAAATACTTAAAATTAAAGATCACACATGATAAAGGAATCATAATAATGAAAATTTTAGTGAGCTTAGTAAGTTTAATCGCCTTTTTACTCGTTTTACTGCCTGGGCCTTTGTATAAGTATGGGGTTGTTGAGCTCAGTACTGCGTTTGCAGGTTTTAGGTTTGGTGTGTATGTAGGTGGCGCTGTATTAGTGCTGCTTGTTATACAAGTTATTTTTATGCGTAAAACGCTTAGCATGGGCAGCACTTTAATGGCAGTGGTGTTTGCAGCCATCGCGATTGCAATGCCACTGAGCATGATGAGTAAAGCTAAAAGCGTACCAGCGATCCATGATATTTCGACCGATTTAATTAACCCACCAAAATTTGTGGCAATTGTACCGTTGCGAGCGGATGCTAAAAACCCAGCTGAATACGCAGGAGAAGAAACAGCCAGGCAGCAACGCAAGGCTTACCCTGAGCTAAAAACACTAAATTATGCACAATCAAAAACAGACTTATTAGCTGCTACAGAACAAGCGGTTAAAAATTTAGGGTTTGAGCTTGTTAATGTTAATGCGGCTACGGGTATTGTAGAGGCAACGGATACCACCACATGGTTTGGTTTTAAAGATGATGTAGTTGTGCGTATCAATGACGAAGGCAGCCAGCGCTTTGTCGATATACGCAGTAAGTCACGCGTGGGGCGAAGCGATTTAGGGAAAAATGCTGAGCGTATACATTCACTCATTGATGAGATAAATACGTTACTGGATAAGTAACCAACATTTAAGTTAAAAAAGCCCAACCTTGTTGGGCTTTTTTGGTCAGGGTGCATTCACAGCGCCGGCGTTAGTGTAAACCACATCAAAGTGCATACCGGTTTTATTTTTAGAGCCAGCCCTCATGGGATTAGTTTTAAAATAAAGCACTTAAATAAGCGAAAAGGTAGACGACTTAAATTTTTACAGACTATGGAGTTGTTATGAAAACAGTAGGATATGCAGCAAAAAGCGAAGGTGCGCAACTAGGTGAATATACTTTTGAGCGCCGCGATTTACGCGATAACGATGTAGAAATTGAAATTTTATATTGTGGCGTATGCCACTCTGATTTACATGCAGTGCGCAATGACTGGGGCGGAAGCCGTTACCCGTTAGTCCCTGGGCACGAAATTGTAGGTAAAGTAAAAGCCATTGGCAGCGCTGTTAAAAAATATGAAAAAGGTGACACGGTAGCGGTAGGTTGCATGGTTGATTCATGCCAAAGCTGCAAACAGTGTGATAACGGCGAAGAGCAATTTTGCCAAGAAGGCATGGTAGGCACATACGCAGGTAAAGATAGAGTAACCGGCGAGATGACCCAAGGTGGCTATTCTAAACATATTGTTGTTCGTGAAGAATTTGTACTATCAGTCCCTGAAAACCTAGAGCTTTCGCGCGTTGCCCCTTTATTATGTGCAGGTATCACTACTTACTCTCCATTACATAAGTGGGGCGTTACAAAAGGCAGCCATGTTGCCGTTGTAGGGCTTGGTGGCTTAGGTCACATGGCTGTTAAAAATGCCGTAGCCATGGGCGCGAGTGTAACTGTGGTTGGGCGAAGTGAGTCTAAAAAAGATGACGCAGTAAAACTTGGCGCGCAGCATTATTTAGTGTCGACTGACGAAGATGCAATGAAAGCGTCGCAGTCGGCTTTTGATATTATTATTGACACCGTACCTGTTAAGCACGATTTGTCTATTTACACACCCTTATTAGACATAGATGGGACGCTAGTTATTGTTGGGCAAGTTGGCCCCGTAGAAGAGCTAAACACTGTGCCTCTTTTAATGGGTCGCCGCCGCATCGCAGGCTCACTAATTGGTGGGATAGAAGAAACCCAGCAGATGCTAGATTTCTGCGGCAAAAATAACGTATTGCCAGAGTGCGAAATGATTAATATTGACCAAATAAACACCGCGTATGAGCGAATGGAAAAATCAGACGTACGCTATCGTTTTGTTATTGATATGGCGTCGTTAGAGGCCCAGTAAGGTGGGTGATTAAATACCCTTATTAAAGTAAAAGAGCGGCTAATTGTATTAGCTGCTCTTTTTATATGCTTAACACGTTTGTGCTGCGGGTTGTTGTTTATTAAGTTGCAAGTAGCTTAAAAACCACATTACCAAGCCGCCTAGAAACAACGCAGCTGCAACATAACCCGTTTGATTAGGTGCTGCACCTTGTGCAATAACAGCCCCGCCGACCCAAGGGCCAATAGCATTTGCGGTGTTAAATGCGCATTGTACTAATGCGCCAATCATTGCATGGCCCTCTGGGGCGACATCCATTAATAAAGATTGAATAAGCGTTGCCAAACCCACACTGCAACCAATAAAAAATATAACCACATAAAGCATCCATATATTGTAACTTGCGCTAACGTAGGCAATAGCAAATACGATAGTGCACACCAGTGCAAGGCCTGTGGTTTTAATGGCCGATTTATCGGCCGCTTTGCCTAATAGGTAATTACCTAACGTACAACCAATACCAAACATCACCATGGCGATAGAAATAGTGTAAGGGGCTGTTTTAGTTACATCTAAAATGGTATCGGCAATGTAAGTATAAATACAAAACACGCCGCCAAAGCCAATAATTACAATACCTAAAATAGACCACACCAGTTTATTTTTAAGTACGCCAAACTCGTTAAGTAAGTTAGATGGCTTAGCGTTATCAATATTTGGCACTACTTTGTATACAAATATAAACGCAATAAACGCTAAAACGGCAGCGCCCCCTAAGCAATACCGCCAGCTTAGGTTTTGCCCCACCAAGGTAACAATAGGCACGCCAACAATGGTTGCAATGGTCAAGCCCATAAATACTTTTGACATAAAGCTTGCGCGTTTACCCGAAGGGGCAATATCGGAGGCAAGCAAAATAGCAGCACCAAAGTAAGCACCGTGAGGTAAGCCACTTAAAAACCGAAAAACAACAAGCTGCTCTAGTGAAGTTGCTAATGCACTCAAACCATTAGAAATACACATTAGGCTTAAAAAAATCAGCAAAGCTTTGCGTTTTCGCATGTTGGCCGTTGTAAGCATTAATACCGGTGCGCCAACTACAACGCCAATCGCATAGGCGCTAATGGCATAGCCACTTTGCGAAGGGGTTGAGCCAAACGTTTCACTGATAAGCGGCAGCATAGGCATCATTGAAAACTCTGATAACCCTAAAATAAATGTACCTAGCGCTAACACTAATAAAATAGCCGCTTTGTTTAACTGATTAGATGCCGACGCAACATCTGAACTCATAGAAGATCCCTCAACTTTGATTTTAAAATAACGAATAGCCACACGTTAACTGTGTGGGGAGTAAACATATATTAGGTGTGGAGTGTGTCAGTGAGATGGCTATTTTAAGTTAAAAAGTGTACTGCGTCATGTATAAAAATAGTATTTTTGGCTTGTTTTACTTTTGTTAACTACTGAAAAATGATAGCTATGGTGTTAATTTATAAAAAGATAATGCAGAGCAGCAAATTAGTAAGCGATTATTTGCTCGCAGAATAGCTAAAAAACACTTATATTTACAAAGTTGTTACATTTATTGCCAGCTAACATATTATTTTTATATTTGCTTGTTATTGTCGCTCTAATATTAGTCTCTAAAGGTTTTAACACATGTTTGGTCTACGAAAAGATAACGCTAAAGTTGATGAATTGGAACGTCAACTCAATGAAAGTAAATCAGTACTATCCGCTATTTATAAGCATGTAGCGTATATTGAATTTACACCTGAGGGAAAAATTTTAGATGCTAACGAACTTTTTTTAGACACCATAGGTTACAAAAGAGAGGAAATAATTGGCAAGCATCACCGTATGTTTTGTGACTCTGACTATGCTAATTCAAATGAGTACAGCCAATTTTGGCAATCGCTGCAAGGTGCAAACTCAGCGAGTGGTGCTTTTATGCGCTTTAACGCTAATGGTGAAAAACTATGGCTAGAGGCTACGTATTTTCCTGTTGAAGTAAACGGGGTGGTTACTAAGGTTATTAAAATAGCGTCGGATATTACAAAAAATTATGTACAGCGAAAATCTCAAGAAGCGCTCACCGAAGCACTTGATAAGGCACTGGCCACAATTGAATTTAACCCTGATGGCACCATTATTAAAGCTAATCAAAACTTTTTATCTACAGTGGGCTATTCACTTGCAGAAATAGTGGGTAAGCACCACAAAATGTTTTGTACTGACTCTTTTTATCAAAATAATCCTCGGTTTTGGGAGGAGCTAAGCGAGGGACAGTTTAAATCGGGTAAGTTTAAGCGCATAACCTCTAACGGGGATGAAATTTGGTTAGAGGCAACCTACAATCCTATTTTAGATAACAAAGGCAACGTAATAAAAGTCGTGAAGTTTGCCTCTAATATAACTGAACGGATAAAAGAAAACGAAGCTGTAAGTGACGCTGCAAAAATTGCACACGAGTCAGCCGTATCGAGTGCGCAAACGGCCAAAAGAGGGTCTGAGATATTACACGATGCGATTGCAAACTCCGATGCAATTGTAAGCCAAGTGCTTAAATCGGTTGATTTAATTAAAAATCTGAATGAACAATCGGCGGTTATCGGGTCTATTGTTTCGACCATAAGCAGTATTGCCGATCAAACTAATCTATTGGCGCTCAATGCCGCTATTGAGGCTGCACGGGCGGGTGAGTACGGCCGCGGCTTTGCCGTTGTGGCCGACGAGGTTAGGCAGCTTGCTGCAAGCACCAGTAGTTCTACCAACGAAATTGCTACTGTGGTTAAAAATAACCAAGAATTGACTAACGATATTTCAAAACAAATTACCTCGGTGTCTGATTCCTCAGAGCAGGGTCGTGAGCTTGTAGCAAAAGTATCTGAAGTAATACAAGAAATAGAACGAGGCGCTGATGCTGTCTCTGCCACAGTGTCTAGACTTAACGTGAGTTAAGTTGCAGTAATTTGTTAAACTGCGACATTTTGTCGCGCTATAATCCTATAAGTACATTATATAATTTATGCCATATATAACAGTGGCATAAATTATAAATGGCTTATATCAAACGTATACAACACACTTATTTACTCTCTCCTTTAGCACTATTAATTAGCGGCTTTTTATCGCCTGTGGTGCTCGCTGATGATAATGACTTAGAAGTTATTGAAGTTCACGGACATACACAAAATAAGCACTTATCACTTGGCTCATCAGAGGCAATGCTTAGTCACTTAGGTGTTGATTTTTCGGCTGCGGGCGGAGTGTCTAACTTACCTATTTTAAATGGTTTAATGGGCGATAGGGTAAAAGTACTTGTAGATGGAGCGGATTTAACAGCTGCCTGTGCTAATCAAATGAATCCGCCGCTTTCTTATATTTCTGCCAATCAAGTTGCGGCCTATAAGGTTGTTGCTGGTGTCTCGCCAGTAAGTGCAGGTGGCGATAACATTGCAGGTGTAATAAGTGTGAATTCTATTTCACCACAATACAGCGAAACGAGCGAGTTAGCATGGCACTCCGGTTATGTGTCGGCTAAATACAGTAGTGTTGATAATGGCCGAAAGTTAGGTGTTGGCGCTCGTATAGCCAGTGATACATTAAGCTTTGATTACCAAGGCGCGTTTAGTGATGCCAACAGCTACGAAGATGGCAAGGGTAACAAAGTACTTGATACATTATACCGCGCTCAAAATCACAGTTTAACGGGCGCGATACGCGATGAAAAACAACAACTGGTTGTAAAGCTTACGCATCAAAAAATACCGTTCCAAGGTTTTGCTAATCAGTACATGGATATGACTGACAATACCAGCTATGGCGCTATTGCCCAATATAAGCGCAGCTTTGAAAACAGTGAGCTGCAAGGGCAGGTCAATTGGCATAGTGTAAAGCACGAAATGGGCTTTTTTAGTAAAGAAAAAACCGGCATGATGCCCATGAAAACAGATGCAAAAGATATAAGTACGCAGCTTAAATGGCGTCTTACACTTGATAAAAATAGCTCATTACTGCTCGGGCAGGAATATTATAACTACCGCATTGATGATTGGTGGCCGGCGATTGAAGGCTCAACCATGATGGGGCCAAATGATTATATAAATATTAATAATGGGAAGCGTGAGCGTATTGCCTTATTTGCAGAGTATGAAAGCCAAATTAATAATAAGCTTTGGTTAAATACGGGAGTGAGGGTTGAGCGTGTTAATACGCAAGTTGATGAAGTGCAGGCCTATAACGATGGCATGAGTATGATGGATATGGGTAGCATGAGCACAATGAGCACTGCTAATAATGCGCTAGCTGCAAATGACTTTAATAATGCCGATAGAGACAAAACCGACACTTTAGTTGATGTAAATGTACTCACTAATTACCAAATTACACTTTATGACGAGCTCCAATTAGGCCTTGCACGCAAAAATCGCGCACCCAATTTATATGAGCGCTACAGCTGGGGTGTAAGTAATATGGCAAGTACTATGATTGGCTGGTACGGCGATGCTAATGGTTATATAGGTAACCCAAACCTTAACGCCGAAACCGCCCATACCATTAGTGCAACGTATTCAAAAACAGCTAAAGATGATGCGTGGCGTGTAAGTGCTAATGTGTGGTACACCGATATAAACGACTACATTGATGCAAATATTGTTCGTAATTTTAATAGTTATGGCTTAGCAAACACAACGCGCAATATTTTACAGTTCACTAATGTTGACGCCACATTGTATGGTGCAAAGCTTGATATAAGTAAGTCGATTTATCAATCAAAGCAGTTTGGCGAATGGCTGTTAAAAGCAAACGTTACAAGTACCCGTGGCAAGCGCGACGACACAAACCAACCGCTATATCAAATTAAGCCATTACATACAGAGTTAACATTAAGCCAGCAAATAGGGGGATTTGAAAATACGCTGTCGTGGGAGTGGGTTGATTCAAAATCACGCGTTGATGTTAACCGCCTTGAAAACCAAACAAGTAGCTATAATTTAGTGAATTTGTCCTCTAAAGCCACCTTTAATGCATTAACGCTAAGTGCTGAGGTAACTAACTTATTTGATGAGTTTTACGAGTTGCCATTAGGGGGAGTAAGCATCGCTGCACTAAAACAAAATAATAGCGCGGGCTTTACCCAATTAGCGGGGCAGGGGCGCTCATTTAATATAAGCGCAAGTTATGCTTTTTAGACGTTATTAATAGTTAAGCCACCATTGTTGTGGCTTAACGCTAATTATTAATCAGTAGTCGTACTTTGCTCATCGTCGGCACAAAGAGATTGATCTGCTTCTAAAGCTCGTTTTTCGCGCTCGGCTTTAGATACATACGCTGGTTTATTACTTTTGTGTAATTTAGCATTAGCACGTTTATCTTTTTTCTGAAATTTAGTGACGATTTTTTTACGGCGATTCATTAGTACTAATACTCTGATAAATTTAGGTCGCGCATTATACAACCAATGCGATTAAAGCCGCCATATAAATTTAAAACACGATCATTGTAATCCTGTCGCAAAGCGCTATTTAATATTATGCTGCAGCGCTATAATTTGGCCTTTATTTAGTCATACAACGGGATACGTTTTGAAAAAGTTAGTTTTGCTCTGCAGTGCTTTATTTGCTTTTAATACTCATGCGCAATTACATGAAAACATTGATAGTGTAGCTGATTACGCTGTAAATACTTATCAACAATCACAAATTCACACACTAACTAATTTAGTGGCTTTTCCTACAGTAAATAAAGATTCAATACCCGCGCCACAAAATCCTGACTTTATTAATTTTAAGTCGGTATTACAAATGAAAGCCGCAGAACTTGGGTTTGATTACCAAGACTTAGGCTATACCGTGCTTATAGGTATGGGCGATCAAAACGAAAAGGTTACCGTTGTTACTCACGGAGATGTACAACCTGCTAATGCAAGTAAGTGGAAACAAAGCCCATTTATCATTGATACCTCTGAGCCTGGCAAATTAGTAGGGCGCGGCACAGAAGATGACAAAGGCGCTATAGCTACTGCGCTTTACGCTATGAAAGCGATTAAAGATAAAGGCATAAAGCTTGATAACCGTATAGAGTTGATGATTTACCTTGCCGAAGAGTCAGACTGGGGCCCACTTACTGAATTTATGAAAACCTATGAGCAACCAAAATATGCAGTAACCATTGATGCATCATACCCTGTAGTTGTTGCCGAAAAAGGCTGGAGCTTAATTGCCCCTACGTTTAATGCTACCTCAAAGCAAACTGGGGTTTATGTAAGTGATGTTGCTGGTGGTGCGTTTAAAAGCCAAATACCGGAAGATGCAAGCTTAGTGCTGCATAACGCAAGCGCTGCAATTATTAACTCATTAAAAGCAAAAGCTAAAACGCTTAGTGACGTTGAGTTTAGTTTTAAAGAGCAAGGTAAAGGCTTAAAAATAACTGTAAAAGGGGTATCTGCGCACTCATCTGAGCCTGAGTCGGGCGTTAATGCCATCGCACACCTGGGTGAGTTATTTAAAGATGTAGCGCTTGAAAATAATAGCGATGGCCAGCTTATTAAATTTGTAAACCAATTAATTGGCTTAGATATTCATGGTAAGCAATTTGGTAATATTGCTTATAAGCATAATTTTATGGGCCCAATGACAGTGGCGCCTACCCTTATCGAGCGCGATGGTAATGCACTAACGTTAGCCATTAACGCGCGCCGCCCAGTAGGCAAAGAGGAAAAACTACTTAAAGCGCAAATTAACAGTGCGATAAAGGAATGGGAAACAGCAAATAACGTAATGCTGAGTAAAGTAGATACGGTTATTGGTACACCCATGCTGTTAGATAACGCACCGCACGCACAAAAGTTGCTCGATATATTTAAGCATTTTACCGGCGACAAAAAAGCTGACTTTGTATCAATTGGCGGCGGTACTAACGCAAAACTATTTGATAATGCAGTTTCGTTTGGCCCTTCAATGCCGGGTAAACGTTATACAGGCCACTCAGAGCATGAATTCATTACGCTTGAGCAATTGGAACTAAATTTACGCATGTATACCGCGATGATGATAGAGCTAGGTAATATGTAAGCTATAGATTTTTTTAATATAAAAGCCGCCTTGCTTAACTGAAGTGACTCAAGCAAGGCGGCTTTTTTGTATTTATTAAAACTGAGCTACAAAACTAAGATTGTATATATCATAGTTATTTTTATCAGTGTAATTGGCGCTGAAATAGTAGCTATCGTTAATAAAGTATTTACCCTCAACAACTAAATCTGAGTCGCTTACGCCAATACCCACTGCAACGTGCTTATTGAAGTAGTAATTTGCCAGTACATCAAAAAAAGGGTCATCACCAGCATCGAGATAGTCAACATTTATAGAAACGTAGCTTTCATCGTAAAGGTGAGCAAAGTAACGTGATGATAAGTCCCACGACTCTATTTCATCGTCAGTCTCGACAGTAAAACCTAGGTAGTCAGTATCATTAATTTGATGATTATATTGCGCTTTGAATAAATAAACTGTATCACCATATTCATAATCTACCATGCGTGCAGATACTTTTAACGAATCTGCAAATAAGTAACCTATACCAAGCGAATAGGTATCTGTATCGCCAATGTTGGGTAATTCAAAAGTTGCAAAAGCATTACCGTAAAAGCCTTCTCCAAAAATTCCTTTTCTACTATTACCATCTGAATTAAAGTAATTTAAGCCTATATTACTATCTGTATCTAGGTAGCCATAATCATCCCACACTCCCGAGCTTTGTTGCTCTTCAAAGTAATAATGCGTAGATAATCCGTACACATTATCGCTGTAATAGCGTGAATCTATTTTTGCGTAGTTAATCGTATTAAACCATTGCTTTGATGCTGATTGTTCAGCGTTTACTGACGCTGCACAGCTAAGTGCAAGCAAAGAGAGCGGCATTAAGTAGCGCATAAGTATCCTTTCTTATAAAGTTATATAGTTGTATCCAGAAAGGGTATTATATTTAAAGCAAGTTAAAACACATCCAATTAATTGTAAGTAACTGTATGTTTGTATAAGTATTTGTAGGAATGCGCTTGAAGGGGCTGCTATAAATTTATGACTAATGTCATATTAACTGATGACAAATGGCACCTTTAAGGTTTAAAAATTAAGGCAATAATAACCTTACATTTTAAGAGGAGAGCAAACATGAATACACCAGCATTTTTTGATAATTTTAAACGTTACTTAGTGGTTTTAACTTTTTTTACTGTAGTTAACCTAATTACATCACCCAATTATTTGTGGGTTGTGTGGCCTGCTCTAGGGATGGGTATTGCGCTTCTTAACGACTTATTAGATTTAAATCGTTCAAAAAGGGTAGGGTAATGAAAGTGAAGCCAAGTGAATATTTACTTGGCTTAAATTACTTAACGTAAAAGGGATAGCCGTTTATGAGGCGCTCTCGAGTGTTGCATTAAGAGATATTTCGGTATTGAGCAGCTTTGAAATTGGGCACCCTTTTTTCGTTTGCTCACACAGAGCTTGAAATTGCTCGTTAGCAATATCTTTAATCCGTGCGTTTACTTCAAGTGCTATATGGGTGACTGCAAAACCATCGTCAACTTCATCGAGACTTACCGTTGCTTTGGTATCAATTTTATCGGCTGTAAAGCCTGCATCACCTAATGCAAGTGACAACGCCATACTAAAACAGGCACTGTGCGCCGCACCTACCAATTCTTCTGGATTTGATCCTGCTTCGTCTTCAAAGCGAGTATTAAAGCCAAAAGGTTGTTTATCAAGTGCGCCGCTTTGCGTAGAAATACTGCCTTTACCTGTTTTAATATCGCCAGACCAGGTTGAGCTTGCCGTTTTTTTAATCGTCATTATCTTCTCCTTGCTTTGCGTGTAAGCTTTTCAGACTAAATAAGTGCTATTTACATAAAGCAGCTAAATACAGCCTTAAAAGCCGAATTATTCATACCTTTGCAAAATAGACGCCAGTTAGCTCACACGTAGTATGAAGGATTAATACCTTTTATTTTTTATTACGTTTACAGCGCTCTGAGCAGTAAATAACGTTATCCCAATCACGCAGCCACTTTTTGCGCCATGTAAAAGGCCTATTGCAAACAGGGCATGTTTTTTGTGGTAAGTGACTTTTTTTGTGTGCCATATTAATTGCTTTTTGCGGTGTGTTTTTGTGTGCGGGTAAGTCCTACATGCTTTTTTAATATGTTAGGAATTGCACGTTTAACATCGGCGCGCTCTCGATATTGCCATAAACGTTCGCGCGCTTGTTTAGATGCATCGGCTAAATCAAGCATGGGCTCGGGGTAATCTTCTCCAAATTTAAAGTCGTTAAACAGCGCTTCCATGGGTGTTTGTTGCCACGGTTCGTGTAAATATTCTATTGGTAGTTTTTCAAGTTCGGGGCACCACTTTTTAATAAAGACGCCGGTTGGGTCTTGATCTTCAGATTGTTTAATTGGGTTGTAATGCCTAATGGTATTAATGCCCGTAACCGATGCCTGCATTTGTATTTGTGGGTAATGAATACCCGGTTCAAAGTCTAAAAAGTAATTTGCCAAAGGTAAGCTTGCCTGCTGCCAGCTTATATTTAAATGGTGAGTTACAAAGCTTACCAACATAGCGCGCATTCTAAAGTTTATATAACCGGTGGCTTTTAAACAGCGCATACAGGCATCGATAATGGGTATGCCCGTTTGGCCTTGTGCCCAGCGCTCAATATCGCGTTCTACATGCTCATCGGTACGATACGGAAATACATGATAACCCGGGTTTAATGCTTTAAATTCCATGGTGCATTCGCTCTCAAACTTTTGCATAAAATGGCAGTGCCAATGCAAACGCGATACAAATGCAGCAAGCGGGCGCTTCCAGCCTTTTTTATTGGGGTGTTTTGAATGGTATTCATCAATAGCCTTTTGGTATACCTGTTTAAGGCTTATATTACCCCACGCTAAATAAGGCGAAAGCCTAGAGCAATGAGTACGGCTTAAACTTGGGCTAGATATTCCTTTTTGATACCCCTTACCGCGCTCAGCAAAAAAGCTTTGCAGTATTGTGCGCGCAGTTAAAGGCCCACCTACCTGAAAGTTATCATCATTTTGCGTGTAGCTTTTGGGTAATTTAGGTGTTTTGTGGTTATCAAGAGAAATGGTTTTTATATTTTGCCAATTAGGAATAGCAATAGGAGCCTGCATTGTTTGTTGCCAGCGTGCGTTCCAATCTTTACGGTTTTTTTTGCCACGAATAACGGCGCCCGTTTGTGATTCATGCCAGTGTACTTGTTGCTCCTTACACCACATGGCAACGGCTTTATCTCGCTGAAAGGTATTGTTTAAGCCAATTTCTTGATGGCTAAATATGTTTGCTATTTGGTATGTTTGATTAAGCGTGTTTAACAGTGTCAGCATGTCTTGGCTAAAAATATAAAGCGTTGTTTTATAGCGAGTTAGCTGCTGATTTATTTCACATATTGATTGATAAACAAATCGCCAATGGCGCGCATTATAATGTGCATCCTCAAGCATTAGTGGCTCAAAGTTGTATAGCAGTAACGTGGGTAAACCGTTATTAAAAGCATGTTTAAGTGGTTGATGATCGCTAAGGCGTAAATCGCGTTTAAACCACACTATGTTTATTTTTTCGCGCATATTTAAAAAAGTGGCTGCAGTTATGAAATACTGTACGCAATAAAGTGTTTTTACGATTTGCAGTACGACGTATAAAGGAGAATTATGTTTTTAGATTTAACACAAAACACGCAGCAAAATGTTTACTCTTATTTAGTTGGGGGTATTAGCCCTCGTCCTATTGCATGGGTAAGTACATTAAATAAAGATGGAGTGGCTAATGTTGCGCCATATTCTTTTTTTACTGTAGCGAGCTGTAACCCGCCAGTACTGAGTGTTACGCAGGTAAACCCTCGAGATAAAGCAATTAAAGATACTTTAGCGAATGTATTAGCTACTAAAGAGTGTGTGGTTAATATTGTAAGCCATTCTCAGGTAGAAAAAATGAATCAAAGCTGCGCAAACTACGCCAGTGATGTGAGTGAATTTGATGCGGCTAATATTACTAAAGTAGCGAGTGAAATGGTTGCCGCCCCAGGTGTTGCCGATTCAAAAATACGCTACGAATGTAAGCTTAGAGAAGTGATTACATTTTCAAACGAACCCGGTGGTGGGCAAATGATACTGTTAGATATTGTTGGTATTTGCGTTGAAGATGAAACATTTGTTGATGGCTATATAGATCCTACTAATTTAGATTCAGTAGGGCGCATGGGCGGAGATTACTACGCAACCACAAGGGATAAGTTTGCTGTTAAACGTCCATCATAGTGTGGGCGTTTAATCTTTCATAATTTGTGCACATTGTTTGCACTTTTACTTGTTAACTTTGTCTTATTAAACGTTAATGTAAAAGGTTGAATAGTGAAAGTACAATTTAAAAATAATACCTCAAACATCACCAAATTATTTGCGTTAAGTACACTGTGTATAGCTTTAACGGCATGTAACAGCGACTCAGCAGACACAACGTCAGACAGCGATACTGTTAGTAATAGTGTCCCTAGCGTTGATGCGGGTATTGATCAAACCGTTAACGCAGGAGATACCGTTTATTTAAGTGCAAGCGTTGAAGATGATGATGACGTATCTGTTACGTGGTCTCAGTCATCAGGGACTGCTGTTACTCTCACATCAAGTACAACATTAACGAGCGAATTTACCGCGCCAGAAGTACTCGCTGATGAATCGCTGGTGTTTGAGTTAAGCGCAGATGATGGCGTAAATAGCGCTGTTATTGACACAGTTACTATTAATGTTGTTGCCTCTGTGGCTGTATCAAATACAGATGCAAAGCTTGCAAGCTGGATAATTAACAACGATACCACATCTACTTATATACAAAATAACGGTGGTGTTGTTGAAGATGTGCAGTCGGTCGAACTGGTAACTGTATCTGATCAAAGCACTGATGTTGAATACATGTATGTGCAAGCAACGGATATTCCAAAATATGATATTACCCTTACGCAAGATCAAGTTGATGCGTTAAACAATCGCCCGCGCGCAGCAAGCGACTTTTATAATGGGGCTACCTCTGCTGTTGCAGGGCAAACCGTTTTATTTGGCGAAGACATTGGTTATAAAAGCAGTCCCCAAAACTGTAATGACACTGGTGGCGCAGGTTATTGGCCGCCAGGACCCAGTTGCCCTACAGAGCAAAGTGTAGAGGCTTACTTTCCCGTTACGCCTACTGATTTATCAGACACCGATACATGTGAAACAGGTTTAGGCACTGTTGGCTTAATGGTAAATGGTACCAGTATATTTAACTGGGGTGATGGTATGAGTTATGGCAATAATGTGTGGTACACGCTAGCCCCAATTGCAGAGCAATATGATATTGATATATGTGGTGGACATGCAGCAAATGGGGAATACCATCATCATTTTTACACAAGTTGTTTAGCTGATTTATTAGAAGATGATGGCGATGCACATTCTCCTATTTATGGTTTTGCAGCCGATGGTTATCCTCTTTATGGCCCATACGAAAGTAATGGAGAGCTTGCTTTAAGTGGATGGGAAATGCGTGACTATGGTGCTCCAACAAGTGAAGGGGGCTGTGATAGCGAAGGAGATCGAAGCTGTACGTTAGTTGATCAGTACGATATTAGCCAAGGTACGCAAGAAAGTGAAGCAGGTCCGGATATAGGTGAAGAAGTAACGACACTTTCTGGAAATACACTTAATGCTGACGATGGTTACTATTTTGAAGACTATTATTACGCCCATAAAACGGTAACAGGTGCTCAACTCGATGAGCATAATGGCCATGATACAAACGATGGCAAGGGCTATCACTACCATATAACACTAAAGCTTGATAGCGACGGTAAATTACAACCTGCATTTCCCTATCAAATAGGCCCACGCTTTAAAGGTGAGCTTGCTGATAACTCTATTGGTAGCTGTGATACTGGCGAAATGATGGGTCCGCCGCCAGGCGTTTAAGGAGTTTCTATGCGTTATATTAAATACGCACTGATCCTTGTTACTACTACGCTATTGAGTTTTAAGCTCTTTGCGCAGCAGGAAATGATGGATCATAGCCACATGCCTATCGCAGTGCCAAATGATGCACCTACACCGGCACTGAGCCTTGCGTTATTAAAAGATAGTATGTCGGGCTATAACTTAATACTAGACACTCAACGTTACGACCTATCGGTACCGCCGGCTGGAAAGATGAATATGCAGCAAATGATGACTGCTACGATAAACCCCAATAACGGGTTTTTACAAGGGCATGCACATTTGTATATTAATGGCGTTAAAATACAACGAATATACGGACATGCACTACATTTACCTTCGTCTTTATTTAAACGTGGTATAAATACTATATCAGTGACTCTTAATAATCATGGGCATATGTATTGGACAGCACAAGGTAAAAAAATAGTCGCTACATTGTATATTAACGACGAAAGTGAAAAGTTAATAACGTACAGATTTGAAAGCTTCCCAAGTAAGGTTGAAGACGCACATTAATGAAAATTCATAACAAACTTTTTTTAATTTTATTTAGTTTCACATTCAGTATTATTGCTGGGTTGGTTGGGCTTATACAGTACAGTATAGGGCAAGGCGTTATTGATTTTGTAAACGCAAAAGAAGTAAAAGCGCTTGAGCCTTTAACTGTGACACTGGCTCAAAAATACGAAAAAAAACCATCGTGGGATTACATTATTGGCAGTGATATGCAATTTTTGAGGTTGGTTGAATCTCAGTTGCGCTCGAGTCAGTTTTTATCTGATTTACCCGATATGCCACAAAGACCTTTTATGCGAGAAGATAGAAGGCCTAGAAATCACGAACGTTTTGAACAACGAGAGCGCCGACCACCACCTGAACATACAGCACATTATGCTTTGCTTGATGAAAAGGGGCAGCGTATTTTCGGTAAATATTTTAACGATTTAACCTATATAAAAACCCCCATTGTTGTAGATGATAAGGTTATTGCATATCTTGCAGTGTCTAAAAGAGATAGTTTAGCTGATGGTTATGAGCTCGACTTTTTAGAGCAACAAACTAATTATGTTTGGCTGATAGCGTTAACTGCGGTATTACTCACACTTTTATTATCCTTTTTACTTTCACGCCACTTGGTTGATCCGGTTAAACAAATAGCAAGCGGTATGCACAAGCTTACGAAAGGGCAATACAGCACTAAGCTTTCATTGGATCGAAAAGACGAATTAGGCCAACTAAGTGAAGACTTTAATACACTTGCGTTTACACTTGCTAAAGACGAGCAAGTACGTAAGCGTTGGCTTGCTAATATTTCACATGAGCTAAGAACACCCATGAGCATTTTACTTGGTGAGCTTGAAGCTATGCTACTTGGCATACGCGAGCCCAATAGTAAAAATATTAGCTCTGCTAATGATGAAGCGCTTCATTTAAAACGCTTAATAGATGATTTACATATGCTCAATAGTGCTGAGCTTGGCGGTATGCATTACACCATAGAGCCAACAGATATTGGCCTGTTGTTAAACTCTATTGAGCACAAATATCAAGTGTTGTTTGAACAGCATAAAATAAATTTTTATTTATTAAATAGTGCTAAACATGCCATTGTTGAAGCAGATAAAACGCGTATATTACAATTACTGGATAATATTTTAATGAATGCCGTACATTACGCACAGTGCACAACTATTTCTTTAACTGCGAGTAATATAGAGGTTAAAAATCAGCCTTATTTAGAAATCGCAATTGAAGACAATGGCGTAGGTGTTGATGAATCTCATTTATCACACTTATTTGAATACTTATATCGAGTAGATAGCGCGCGTAATCGTCAAGAAGGTGGCTCTGGTTTAGGTTTATCAATTTGCCAACATATCGTAAAAGGCCACCAAGGTAAAATAGCCGCAGAAAAAGCGAGTTTAGGCGGTTTAGCGATTATTATTCGCCTGCCCTTAATAAAGGTTTAGAGTACAGAATGGAAGATCAAATACTTATCGTTGAAGATGAAATAAAATTAGCTAACCTAATGAGCGACTTTTTAACAAGCCATCATTACGCAACGCATAAAATTCATCATGGGAATGAGGTGTTACCTTGGCTTGAGCACAATAGGCCAAGTTTAATATTACTCGATATAATGTTACCAGGACAAAGTGGTATTGAACTGTGTAAAGCGATAAGAAAGTTCTCTAATGTGCCTATCATTATGGTATCGGCGAAAGTAGAGGAAATAGACCGTTTACTTGGCCTAGAGCTAGGAGCCGATGATTATATTTGTAAGCCGTTTAGTTATGCGGAGCTGGTGGCGCGCGTAAAAGCAATTTTAAGGCGCTTAACAAGTGTTGGTGAGCTTAGTTCATCAACAATGAAACTAAATGAAAGTACTTACAGCGTGCAATACAAAGCGAGTAGCATAGAGCTTACAAATTTTGAGTTTCAGTTATTTAAACCTCTATTTAATAACCCTAACCGTATTTTTTCGCGTGATAGCTTAATGGATACTATGTACGCTGACCAACGGATCGTGAGTCATCGTACTATTGATAGTCATATTAAAAAGTTACGTAAAAAATTAGATGAAGTCACCCAAACCGACAGTGTTATTCAGTCGGTTTATGGGGTGGGTTATCGATTTGTTCATCCTCAATAGTTAAGCATTGAGTATTTTATTCTTCGTCAGCGTTTTTAATACGTTCTAAACGGTCGAACTCTTCATATTCGGCCGCTTGAATTTCATCTAAAACTGAATCAACATCAGCAAGCTCATCACTTTCTTCAAATGTACCGCTTAACACTGTATTAGGTGTTAGATTTGCTTCTTCAAATAAAGCCCACATTTCTTTTGCGTACTGTGTTTGTAATAAGCTTGGTGCAAACTGCCCATAATAACGGCGCATATTGTTCACATCGCGACTAAACATCGCTTGGGCGCTGTTATTAGCTGCTGCATTAACGGCCTGAGGTAGGTCTATAATAACAGGGCCATTACTATCTACTAATACGTTGAATTCAGATAAATCGCCATGAATAAGACCCGTACAAAGCATCAATTTGATGTTGTGGATCATTGTTTTGTATTGTTCAATGGCTTGCTCTTGAGTTAACGTAACGTGACCTAATTGCGGCGCTACATCACCCTCTTCATCACACACAAGTTCCATTAGCAGCACACCGTCAATACAGTAATAAGTATCAGGCACTCTCACGCCAGCACGCGATAAACGCGAAAGGGCGTCTACTTCAGCATTTTGCCAAATTTCTTCTTCTAATTGACGGCCATAGCTTGAACGTTTACCCATTGCACGGGCTTGTCGACCACCTCGCACTTTACGACCTTCTTGATATTGGGCTGCTTTTTTAAAGCTGCGTTTAACGGCTTCTTTGTAGACTTTAGCACAGCGAATTTCGCCACCGCTGCGTACCACAAATACATCCGCTTCTTTGCCGCTCATTAAGCGGCTTATCACTTCATCAATTAGGCCATCATCAACGAGTGGCTGGAGGCGTTTAGGTATTTTCACTGCGATACAACTAGAAAAATTGGAAGATTAAACATGTATGTTTATAAGCCCTTAGTATGTTAGCTCTCAAAAACGTGTTGAAAGTGGTTTTAAGTAATTAGTTATCACAATAACCGAAATACCGAATAAGGTAAAAATAACATGCTAAAAACCGTACTTTTTTCACTTCCTTATTGTTTGCACAATATTTGCTATTTTTCAGCGTAGTCTATCAGTACACCCTAATTAATATTAAACGCAAGGTTACCACTATGAAGCATTTTTCTATTTTTGCAGCTGCTGCATTATTATCAATGGCTTTTTCTGCCAATGTGGCTGCTCGAGGCGGTGATAACCCACCACCTAAACCTGACTTTTCAACTATAGATGCAGATGGCGATGGTGTTATAAGCTTTGCCGAATTTAGTGAGAGCGCACCACCACAAGGTGATGCACAAACTATTTTTGATGCAATAGATGCCGATGGGAATGGCGAAATTAGCGAACAAGAATTAAGTGAACACAAGCCACCACGCCGTGCACGTTAAGGAAGAAAAAATGATCAACAGTATTGGTAGCTCTGCGAGTTTTATGGCTCAACAATCGAGTCAAGTAAGTGCTTTAACCACAGAGCAAACTGAGTTTGTTAAAGAAACGCTGGCAGAATTTGATGCACAAAACCTAAGCACAGAAGATGCGCAAAGCATTCAAGCCGCATTTGAAGAGCAGGGGATCTCGCCTACAAAAGAGTTAGCGGATTTAATGAGCGAACTTGATTTTGACGCTAAAAGTATTGGCGATGCAGGACGCCCTGAAGGGCAGCGTCCGCCACCGCCGCCACAAAACGCGCTAGAATCTGTTGATACTGACGAAGTGGTTAGCTACTTAGATGAGTTATTAACTGAGTATTCAAGCCAGCTATCTGATGAAGATAAAGAATCAATTCTTTCATCGGTACAAGAAAAATTTGGCTTAAGTGAAGGCGATTCACTGCTAAATGTAACAGCTTAGGTGTTATAACTTGAGGTAAAGCTGAGCGTTTATCCTTAGGTCTTAAGTCCAAAGCT
This sequence comes from Pseudoalteromonas sp. S3785, assembly GCF_005887365.1. Taxonomy (NCBI): domain Bacteria; kingdom Pseudomonadati; phylum Pseudomonadota; class Gammaproteobacteria; order Alteromonadales; family Pseudoalteromonadaceae; genus Pseudoalteromonas; species Pseudoalteromonas sp. S3785. The sequence goes on from NZ_PNCT01000014.1 coordinate 46,676, forward strand.
CGGTTAATGTGTTTAACATTGCCGAGCTTTTTTTGTTGGCTTTTTAAAATGTTTAATTTAATTGTGTTTTGATTTTGCTGGTGCCGTCTTTTTCTGTAAATTTAAATACAAAGTCTTTTTTACCATCTTGGTTTATATCAACCAGCAAAATATCTTTATTGTGTTTAGGCAGTACTAATTTTAACTTTTTGCGTTTTTTGTTCAGCAGTGAGTTTTGCTCACCATAGTAGATATGCAGAGTTTTTTTACTGTATTTATACACTGCATCAATATGACCATCGCCATTTATATCACCTAGATAAAGAGCCGGAGAAGACTCACTTCCATTCATATCTACTTCCATTTCTAAATCGAGCTCAATGTTGGATTCATTAGCAAAGGTTCCATCGCTTTGCTGTTTATATAAATTCATTTCTACATCAACATCTGTGCTACCGCCGCCCATGGCCATTGAGGCGATTGTGCCTAGGCCAATATCTAAATCTATTTTTTGTAAATCAATGAGCCCATCGTTATTGAAATCTGTTTTTAATACTAGCTCGCTTGGCCCTTCTGTATTAAATAGATTAATAGGTGTAGTCGCAAAGCCTGTCGCATTTCCTAAATACAACGTATGAGCAATTTTAATATCAAGCGAATCCATACCTTGTGTAGGCTTAAATTGCCTAGTAGTAAAATCTAAAAATCCATCGTTATTTACATCTAAAAGCTGCTTAATTTTTCGGGTTTCGCCGTTATTCAGCTCGCCTAGTTCAATATTAAAATTAATAGGGGTTAAGGCATCGGCATAGCCTGGTGCATCCGCTAACAAAACATTAGCACCAAAGTCGCTGGCAAAAACTAAGTCGCTTACACCGTCTTTATTAAAATCAATGACGATAGGTTGGTTGTTTATATTAACCTCAAGAGATAACCCTTCTTTTGAAAATCGCCCATTATACTCAGCTGCTTGTTCAAATTTATGTGGCTTGAATGCTCCCTCATTATTTTGAATATATAAGGTACTGCTTGATAATCCTGGAATTAAAATATCGCTAAGGCCATCGTTATTGGCATCAAAAACAAAATTTATTTTTTCAAATTTATCTACTTTCAATTGGCTAATCACTGAACTGTAATTAAATAGAAGCTCAGCTTCTTTTGCTGTACTTTTATAAACACCGTTATCAGTTAACACAAGGGCTTGTTTATCTGCTTTATTTGCAATGGCAGCTATATCAAAACCAAATGCATTTTTAGGTAAGGTAAGCTCATAGCTCTGCGAGCTCAGCAAGTTTATTACCTCTAGTTGCTTTGACTCTTTGTTATAAGCGAATAGAGTGGGGGTATCGGTAGTGATCAATTTATCTGTTGTTTTTATTACCATTGTTTGTGCAAAAACGCTTGCTGGTGTAAGTAAAATGGCAAGTGAGTAACAAAGAGGCTTTAGCATGTTAAATCCTTTTACAAAAATTAGTACCACTACAAATAAGTGAAACTGTAGTGATTAAGATGCAATTAGACTACGCTATAAAAGGTTTCCCCAGTGTAAGTAATTGTAATAAATTGTTTAATGAAATGTGCTTATAAGTAAGGGCTTGAGGCAGGATCTTAAAAAACTAGCTACAGAGCTTATTTTGCTCATTTAAATATGAGTCTACAAATGCTTGCTCCATAGGCTTTGAAAAGTAGTAACCTTGTAGGTGAGACACACCAATTTCTTTTAGCACATTGGCTTGCTCTAGGGTTTCGACGCCTTCGGCAACTACTATAAAATCAAGTGTTGAGGCCATTTGCACAATTGCATGAATAATACTTAAGCCTCGCTTATCCATATTTTGAATGAAACTTTTATCTATTTTTACTATGTCTACACCAATATCTAACATGCTCGACAAGGATGAATACCCCGTACCAAAGTCGTCAATAGAAATACAAAACCCTTGTTTTTGCAGCTCTTTTACTGCTGCTAAAAAGGTGAGTTTATCCTCTGCAAACACAGATTCTGTGATTTCAAGGTGCAGGTTTTCGGGCTTTACATGGTATTGACTCACTATATTTACAACCTTAGTGACAAAATCAGGGTCTTGGAGTTGTATTACAGATACATTTACACTCACAGCAATGGCTGGCTGAAGGTTTTTAAACGTTTTAGCTTGCATACAGGCTTGTTCAATCACCCATAAGCCAAGCTCAGTTATGAGGTTGTATTGCTCGGCAATGGCAATAAACTCATCAGGAAATATCGCTTCGCCATTTAACTGCCAACGTAAAAGTGATTCAAACGATGTAACCTTTGTTGTTTTACTATCAACTATAGGCTGAAACACTAACCGCAAGCCGTTATTTTTTATTGCCATTGCTAATTGCTGACTGAGTAACTGTTCGCGCTCTTGCTGACGCTTTAAGTCGTTGTTGTAAATATTAACGCAGCCTTTTGCAGTTCGCTTTTGATGGTACATGGCTAAATCTGCTGAGCGGATTAATGCGCCCAAATCAGCCTCATGTTCAGGAAATAAAGCGATGCCAATAGTGGCTGATACCCAACTTTGATATTTATATCGTTCATGCTCGGCACGAATGCTTTTAATCACCTTTTTGGCAAAATTAAATAAATCTTGTTGATCTTCATAGGTTGTTAAAATTAAAAACTCATCTCCGCCCCAGCGACATTTATACAAGTGACGGGTGCAAACGTTAGTGAGTCGCTCTGCTATTTCTTTAAGTACTTGGTCGCCTACTTTATGGCCCATAGAATCATTTATTTGTTTAAAGCCATCTAGGTCTACAAAAAGCAGGGCTAGCTTTTCATTGGGGTGATCAGCTAGTTGTTTATTAGCTACTTTTAGAAAAGCGGTGCGGTTTAATAAATTTGTTAGTGGGTCAGTATTTGATAAGCGGTAAATTTCTTCTGTGCGTTTTTCTACTTTGCTTTCCATCTCGTTAAGTAGTTTGCGGTTTTGGTTTCGTAATTTTATTGCTGTTTGGGTAAACGTGGCCGACTTATAAGAAGAAGCGACCATAATGGCCGAAAAAGTCATGCCTAAAAAGCCCAGCACATAGTGATAATAATCATCAGATAGGGTAAGTACTATGGAATAAGGCATTAATAAAATAAAGCTGTAACACACAGAGGTAAAGCGACTACCCGATAGTAAATTGGCAGAGCCTCCAGCAAAGGCAGACAAAATAGCTATTGTGGTGGTAATTTCAACGGTGGATGAGCTTTTATGAAACCACAGTGCGTAACATGACCATGAAATAGCTGTTGCAATGCAGCCCACTGAAAAACGTTTTAAAAAGTTATTTGCATTAAATGGATGATTTACGCCTTTAGTGTAGTTAAAGTCAATAACATCCATTAGCCTTGCTGCTAAAATAACCAGCATGAAAAAAAGCCAAATTATTTTTTCTTGTTTGGTTGTCTTATTTGTTAAGTCAAAAGCAAATACAAGCACAAAGCTTACCAATGCAGAAACGCCAATGCCAGATAAAGCATTAGAATATAAAAGTTTTACGGCTTCTATACGTTCATTACTATTTAGGTTTTTATATTGCACTCATCAAAGCCTTATTAAAGTAATGCGGGTTACATTTATAAAAATACAATAATAAATATAGTTTAATGATAGGAAAATGCAGACTTTAAATAAAAAAATGCCCATAACACAATGTCTTGTTATGGGCTTTAAGTTAAAAATCGTTAGCGCTATGACGCTCGCTGAGTTGCTCTTCTTCAGGACCCCAAGTACGATTAACCCGTTGACCACGCTTAACAGCGGGGCGCTTCGCTATTTGTTCTGCCCAGCGCATTACATGAGTGTAAGAGGCTACATCTAAAAACTCGGCAGCGTCGTATAGTTTTCCAAGCACCAATGAGCCATACCAAGGCCAAATAGCAATGTCGGCAATAGAGTATTCACTACCCGCCATGTATTCGTTTTCACTCAAGTGACGATTTAATACATCGAGCTGTCGCTTAGTTTCCATAGTAAAGCGGTCTATCGGGTATTTCATTTTTGTTGGTGCGTAGCTATAAAAATGGCCAAATCCACCCCCTAAATAAGGTGCAGATCCCATTTGCCAAAACAGCCAATTACGGCATTCTGTCTTGGCTTTAAAATCTTTTGGTATTAGTACATCAAATTTTTCTGCCAAGTATTGTAAAATTGAACCCGACTCAAAAATGCGTGTTGGTGGCGTGGTTGAGTGATCCATGAGCGCGGGGATTTTAGAGTTTGGATTAATATCAACAAAGTCCGAGCCAAATTGGTCGCCTTCGCCAATGTCAATTAAGTAGGCATCGTAGTCGGCGTCGGTTAGGCCAAGCTCTAATAACTCTTCAAACATAATGGTCGCTTTTTGGCCATTAGGCGTGGCTAAGGAATAAAGTTGAAATGGATGTTCGCCAATGGTCAAGTTTTTATCATGTGTGGGGCCTGCAATAGGGCGGTTGATGTTAGCAAATTTACCACCACTTTCACTGTCCCACGTCCACACTCTAGGCGCAGTGTATTCGTTTTCATTACTCATAAATAACCTCAATTTAAAATGTATTAATTTCTATACTGACAAATAAAAAGCTGGGGGTGTAAATAATTATTTAAAGACAATGCAAAAAATTATCGTGCTTTTAATTTATCTGACTTGGCAAGTTTATACCCTAAAAAGAACCCACTTAACGCACCAAATAGATGACTTTCAAATGAGACATGAAAGCGCTGTGGCAAAACGCCCCAAATAAATCCGCTGTAAAGCACCGCAACTACTACGGCAATAACAATCGATTTGAATGAGCGCCTAACCACTCCATAGCACAGTATAAACCCCCACAAACCATAAATAACACCGCTTAAGCCTACATGAAAACTGCTACGACCAAAGGCCCACACTAATAGCCCGCCCATTAATGCAGTAAAAATGAACACAGTATAAAAGCGTTTTACACTGTATTGGCAAATAAGCCAGCTAAGTACAGTAAAAGGCAGCATGTTGCTAGCAAAGTGCCACCAGCTTCCGTGCAAAAATGGAGCGCATAAAATGCCAATTAACCCTTGTACACTTCGCGGATAAATTCCTAAACCATTAAGGGTAATGCCTGGTAAGCTATTGATAATTTGCAGTACTAAGCACAAAAAAACAACGCTAAATATTGCAAATCGAGTACTGGTTATAACTGAAGAAGATGATGAGTTAGTTGGCATATAAACGCCTTTGTAGGATTATTTTGTACCAGTATAGGAGTATGTTTTCGCTATTAAAAGCAATTTAAAAAGCGCGGCGATATACACCGCGCTTAATGGTTGTTTAACCAAGTTTGGTTAATAGCTTTTTCGCCGCAAGCTCTGAACTTGCGGGGTTTTGGCCTGTAATCACTAAACCATCTTCTACAGCTAATACGCCCCAGTCGTCGGTTTTTTGATAATCACCGCCTTTTTTAATAAGTTCATCTTCAACTAAAAATGGCACCACATCTGTTAATTGCACGGCGGCTTCTTCTGAGTTGCTAAAGCCTGTCACTTTTTTACTGGCTACAAGCGTATTACCTTGCTCGTCTTTAACATTTAAAAAAGCAGCACTAGCGTGACAAACAGCCGCCACAGGTTTTTGTTCTTTTACAAACTTTTCGATAAGTGAGATTGAATCGCTGTTATCTACTAAATCCCATAGTGGGCCGTGGCCGCCTGGGTAAAATACAGCGTCAAAGTCGCTGGCGTTTACTTCGCTTAATTTTTTTGTGTTTGCCATAAGTGTTTGTGCTGCGCTGTCATTGTCATAGCGCTTTGTTGCAGCAGTTTCAAAATCAGAAAGTGTACTCGTTGGGTCAATCGGTGGTTGGCCACCTGCAGGGGAAGCAAGTGTTACCTCTGCACCGGCATCTACAAACGCGTAGTAGGGGGCTGCGAATTCTTCTACCCAAAAACCTGTTTTTTCGCCTGTGTTACCAAGCTCTGAATGGGAGGTAAGTACCATAAGTATTTTTTTAGCCATAACAATATTCCTTCGATTAGTGAGTAAATTAAAGCTTGGTGTTAACCAAGGTGTTGTAATAACTATATGCACTCACAAGGATTTAAACAACGATGATAAAGTTAACTTTATTGGTTTAATTATTGATACAATGATTGAGTTAATAACCAAAGGTGGGTGTGTGATGAAAGTGTCGTTTGAGCAACTTAAAAGCATGGTGGTATTTGCGCAAATTGTAGAACAGGGCAGTCTAACCGCGGCTGCAAAGCAATTAGGGTTAACGCGAGCGGTGGTAAGTTATCACCTTAAAAAACTAGAAACGCAATTAGAAGTAACATTGCTTAACCGCTCTACCCGCACAATGGCTTTAACCGAGGCAGGTATTGCGTACTATGAGCGCTGTAGAGTGATCACCGAGCAAGCAAACGCGGCTAATCAGCAAATAGAAAACATTAAAAGTGAGCCACAAGGAATATTAAAAATAAGTTGCCCTGTTAATGTTGGCATGCAATTAATTGTGCCCGCAATTAATACGTTTAAACGTCAATACCCTAAAATTGAAATAGACTTACAGCTCACCGATGATGTGGTTGATATAATAAAAAATGGCTTTGATATAGCTATCCGTGGCGTCGCTTTAAGAGACTCTAATTTACAGGCTACTAAATTAACAACCATGAGTACCTGTATTTGTGGTTCTGCAACGTACTTTGAGCACTTTGGCAAACCGCACACGCCAGCTGAATTAGCCTCACATAAATGGGTGGTGTACCAACTTAGCAGTAAAACATTAACTCTTACCAAAGAGGGCAAAAAATACGATGTAATACTACAAGGTGGCATAAGTACCAACAATGCCGCCGCGCGTACCGCGTTTGTGGAAGCTGGGCATGGGCTTGGTCGTATTCCTTTGTATGACGCGTGGCCTAAAGTACAAGCTGGGCTGCTAGAAATAATACTTGATGACTATAAAACAAAAGATATAGAGCTTTATGGTGTGTTTCCGCCTGGGGCCGCTGGCTCTAAAAAGCTTAGGTTATTTATTGATTACTTAAAAGCGTATTTTGTAAAACAGCACACCGCGTTGGGCATGCTGAAAAACGTTTAAAAAGCCTTGTGTTAAAGCGTGCGGCTAAATAATGCAACAGCTTGCTGATACATAGTGATTGCAAGCGCTGCATCGTAGCGCTCGCCCTCATCACGCATAAATGCATGCTGTGCGTTTACTTCTTGCCATTGATAGTTAATACCCGTAGCGACACATTGCTGATAAATTTTGCTACGACCTTCCTTGGGTACATGTGGGTCTTGTTTACCCCAAATAAAGTGTACTTCGCCTTGAATATCAGCCATGCGTTCAAACGAATTGTTACCTGCATTAGCGGGTAAGGTATCACTATGAATATCGGTGGCGTATAAACAAAATGCCGCTTTTACATGTGGATTTAATGCGGCTCTGTAAGCTAAATGCCCACCGATGCACACACCCATAGCACCTACGGTACCAGTGCAGTAATCTTGGTTTTGTATAAAGTCGATGAGTGCCTGGGTATCACTGTCGTGTTGCTCAAGTGGCTTTTGCCATTTATCGGCATTCCCTTTATCTTTACCTGCCTCATCGTAGGCAAGTACAGTACCAATCGGGTTTAGCTCATGAAATACCTCAGGCACTAACACAACAAAACCATGGCTTGCTAAAATTGCGGCGCTGCGCGCAATCGGGGCTGTTTGCTGAAAAATTTCAGAGTAAAAAATAATACTTGGGTATTGGCCAGGAGCTTGAGGACGGTAAACGGTAGTTCGCATCAAGCCTGTTGGGGTGGGTAGGTCGGTATTATGGTGTTGGATTATCATAAAAGCGCTCAGTTAAATAATTAATAAGGTTATGGTAACTGAGCGCAAAAAAATAAACGACCGCTGAAATGTGTTTTTTAAATACTTGCAGGCATTTTATTGCAACTTGCGTAGTAGCTTACGGTCGCAGGCCAATCCGAAAATATTCCTATAACGCCTACATCCCGCGCGAGTACATCAACGACCTTCATCATGTCGCCATCGTTATCAATAACATCAGCGATCGATTGATAGTAATAGCCACCGCCCTCGTTAAGAGGCCCCGAGCGCTCAAGGCTCCATGCAATTAGTTCAAGCCCCGCTGCTTTTGCATCAATAGCGTATTGTGAGGGGACTATATTACTTTCGTTATCGATGGTAAGCATCATCCAAATAGGAGGCGCTAAGATTTTAACACCATCGGCTACCAGCGCTTCCATACTTGGTTGCCACGTATCAGGGTTACTTGGGTCAAAGCCCGCTTCGCTGTCGCGGTCATCTAAATATACGCTTTGATTTGCAAAGTCAGGATTGTTATTTATCCAATACTTTACATCATCAAGATTAAACGATTGCGGGTACACATCACTGCTTGGTACGTCTAACAGCGTGTACTCATCAAGCATTTTTTGTGCGTATTGCTGTTGTGTCATCCCCTCAAAAGGCATGCTAACTTGCGGCGACTTTAGCTCTGGGGTCATTTTTACCCCAAGGCTTTTAAATAACTCAATACTTTGCTTATGCGTTAATAACGTGCCACTAGTAGCGTATAGGTCTGTACGCCAGCTAGGCGTACCTTTGATGTATTCATCAACGGTGGTGGCTTGGGTATTGGCGCCATCCATTTTACCTTCAAGCGTTAAAAATTCGCTTAAGGTTATATCGCTTGTGCAGCATTTAGCGGTGGCAGGCGTGCCACTTGCCGCGTTAGCTGGAGTAAAAGGCACACTGCATTTAGCGGCAAGTTCATCAATGGCTAATATATTGGTGGTGGTGTGCAAATCGCACTGAGAGTGGCGACACACTAACTCTTTGTCGCTTGTAAAAGTAACATCGCATTCTACAATACCTGCTCCCATTCGCGCCGCAGCTATATAAGACTCTTTCGTATGCTCAGGGTATTGCATAGGCGCACCACGATGCCCAATAGAAAAATCTGTACGATAAAATGGCCCATCCTTACACGACTCTAATTTTGTTTTTAAATCGCTCTGAGTCATATCGTTAATTAGGTAATCAGCACGAGTACCTAATTGAATATCTGACGCATCGCCTTTTGCCACTTCAACAATCACTGGCGTAGGTGCTTCAACCACTTCAACAGTGGTATTGGTAACCACTACCTCTTTTTCTACCACTTCGACATCGTCATCGCAGCCGCTAAGTAGTGCCAGCATTACAGAGCTTGTTATTAGGGTAAGGTGTTTCATGTTTAATCCTTCATATTATTTTCCTTAACCCTAATCGTATTTAATGACAAATTAACTACAAGGGTGTGACGTTCTGTTTATTTGTTCCTACTTTATTGACTGCCAGTGCTGCTAACATAATTACCCCACCGATACTTAAGCGCATAATATCTGCATCTTTATTCCATATAAGCACGTTAACAATAATGCCGGCAGGAATAAGTACGTTGTTCATAACGGCTAACACGCCTACATTTACTTTGGTTGCGCCTTTATTCCATAAAAAGTAACCAAGGCCCGAGGCAACAATACCTAAATATATTAAAATACCCCACTGGGTAGGTGTACTCGGTAACTTGCTTGTATCGCCAAATAATACGTAGCAAGCACTTGCCACCACCAAGGCGCCAATAAAAAACCAGCCAAATACGGTTTTGTCATCTAGCTGATTAGAGGCCATTAAACGTTTATAAGTTACTTGTCCTGTTGCAAAACTAATATTGGCACCCTGAACCAGTAATAAACCTAACATATAGTGATTATTGAGGTTTTCCCAGCGGATAGCCACCGCGCCCAACACAGCGATAAGCGCCACTACAAAAAAGCGCGGGTTAAAATGTTTGTTAAGCGCATCGTTTAAAAGCGTTATATAAAGCGGCGTCATAACAGTAAAAAGCAACACTTCGGGTACGCTTAAAAATAAAAAGGAATGATAGTAAAAGCTGTACATAACACCCAGCTGCACAGCGCCTATCAGCATAAGCTTTAGTGCGAGTGGTTTTGAGGTAAGTTTAGGTTTTAAAAAGGGTAAAAAAACCAATGTGGCTAATGCAACGCGTATTAATACGCTAAACCATGCGTCTACTTGGCCTGCTAGGTACACACCAATTAAACTAAATGAAAAAGCCCACAGTAAGGTAACAGCAAATAAATAGCCCATAATTGTCGTTTTTTATAATTTATAATGTGGCTAGTTTATCTGTTATAAACAATAAAAGCCCGCAAGCGGGCTTTTATAAAGCAAAAATTAATAAACGAGGTTATTAATCAACTAAACCACGACGCTTAAGAAGTGCATCTGTTGTTGGTTTTTGGCCTCTAAACTCAATGTAGCTTTGCATTAAGTCGCGGCTGTTACCTTTAGATAGGATTTCTTCACGGAACTTGTCACCGTTTTCGCGGGTTAGGCCACCGTTATTTTCCATATGTGCAAAGGCATCTGCAGCAAATACTTCTGTCCATAGGTAGGCGTAGTAACCTGCTGAGTAACCACCGGCAAACGTATGGCTAAAGTAGTTTGATTTATAACGCGGTGGCACTGGGTAGTAATCAATACCGTGTGCTTTTAGCGCATCGCTTTCAAACTTTTGAACATCACTGATTTTTTTATCAGAACCAAATGAGTGCCATTCCATATCAAGTAAAGCAGCTGCTAAGTATTCAGTGGTACCAAAGCCTTGGTTGAATTTTTGCGATGCTAGTACTTTATCAAGTAATGCTTGTGGAATTGGCTCACCCGTTTTGTAATGCTTAGCGTAGTTAGCAAGTACCGTAGGTTCAATCATCCAGTCTTCGTGTGCTTGTGATGGAAACTCAACAAAGTCACGTGCTGTAGCAGTACCTGCTAGGCTTGGGTATTTAACATTTGAGAATAAACCGTGCGCAGCATGACCAAATTCATGGAACATAGTCGATACTTCGTCGAAGGTCATTAACGTAGGCTCGCCCTCAGCTGGTTTTGGAATGTTTTGTGCGTTATAAATAACCGGTTTAGTGCCTTTTAAGCCGCTTTGGCTTACGTATGCACTCATCCATGCACCACCACGCTTACCTTCACGTGCGTATGGGTCCATGTAAAATAAACCAATAGCGCTGCCATCAGCGTTAAATACTTCGTATGCTGTTACATCTTCGTGGTAAACAGGTAGGTCTTTACGCTCTTTAAAGGTGATTCCGTACAGCTTGTTCATTGCGAAGAATAAACCATCATGGATCACAGAGTTCATTTCAAAGTACGGCTTAACTAGCGCAGGATCTAGGTCGTACTTTTCGGCACGTACTTTTTCTGCGTAAAACGCCCAGTCCCATGGCTTAAGCTCAAAGCTCTCGCCTGAATCGTTAATTACTTTTTGGATAGCGGCCGCTTCTGCTTTGGCTTTTTCAACTGCTTTTGGTGCTAGGTCATCTAAAATGCCGTACACGTTATCGGTTGTTTGTGCCATGCGCGATGTCATTACATACGATGCCCAATCTTTAAAGCCTAACAGCTCTGCTTTTTGTGCACGCAGGTTTGTTTCTTCAATAATGATAGGACCGTTAGTTTTAGCAGCACGGTTTGTAGAGGCTTTAAAAATTTGCTCGCGTAGCTCACGGTTTTCAAGGCTTGATAAAATTGGCTGCTGAGTAGTATTAACCAGGGTTATCATGTAGCCCTCTTTACCTGCTTTTTTAGCAGCGGCTGCAAGGCCTGCAATTTCACCTTCAGATAGGCCGGCAAGTTTAGATTTGTCAGTAACTACAATTACGTCTTCTTTAAACGATTTTAAAATGTTTTGAGAGAACGCAGTAGATAGCTCTGCAAGCTGAGCGTTTATTTCACGCATTTTTGCTTTTTCAGCATCGCTTAACTTAGCACCGGCTTTTACAAACTGCTTGTAGTAGTAATCAACTAAGCGTTGATCTTCAGCGTTAAGTGCATCTTTATTATCGTAAATAGTTTGTACACGCTCAAATAACGCACCATTTAGGTAAATGTCATCAGAGTGAGCAGATAATACCGGCGCCATTTTTTTACTTATACGTTGGTATTCGTCATCTGAAATTAAACCCGATAGATTATAAAAAGCAGCAGATACGCGGTTTAACAACTCGCCAGACTTTTCCATCTCTACAAGTGTATTTTCAAATGTTGCTGGTTCTGGGTTGTTTGCAATTGCTTGAACTTGTGCAGTGTGCTGAGCAATACCTGCATCAAAGCCTGCTTCGTAGTCTTTTGTGCCAAACTTATCAAACTCCGGCGCCATGTATTGTAATGGGCTTGGTTTGAATAATACATTGTTTGCGTTCATATCTTGCACTTGTGCTGCGCTCTCTTTAGCTGTGTTCTGAGTTTCGTTAGATGAACAAGCAGATAGGATTAGGGCACTAGCAATAGTAGTGGCGATCAGTGTTTTACGCATAATAACTCCATAAAAAGATGAGCCGAAATAGGCTTTTCGAGTCGAAAACCCAGTTAACTTATCAAATTTTGGCGTTTATACAATAAAGTTTATCGGTATTAAGCGGGATTTAAACGCAAATTAGCTACTAAAAATGCGTTTTGGAGGTAAAAGTAGCCTTAAAAATAAGCGTAAGGCTACTTAAATATTGTATTGTGTGTGTTTTAAAAGGTTAGTTATAGCCAAGCACAAAGCGTTTTTCAGATCCAAAGCTATTTGATTGCTGGCCAAATTCTTTATTAATAGTCGCCAGTGTTTGTTCTTGTTCAGCAAGAAGACACAAGATTTTATTGCGATAATCTAGGCTGCTTTCAAACAAATTTAAGTCTACCTGCGGCTGCAAAGTGGCGAGTCTTTGATTTAAAGTAAGTTGTGACATATGTAATCTCCAGTGCGTGTACACTATTTATATAGCACTCGGTGCAATAAAGAGTTAATAAATTGTTTAAACAAAAACGTTAAACCTATTAACTTAGCGACTTAACCCTATTATGCCGTGCTAAGCTTAGCGAAGACTGAACCACACTAAATTTTTACTGAACAAACAACAAACAACAAACAACAAACAACAAACAACAAACAACAAACAACAAACAACAAACAACAA
>NZ_PNCT01000139.1:0-2625 GCF_005887365.1 Pseudoalteromonas sp. S3785
ATGTGTGGGTATTCCCCATAATTCGGAGATCACGTAGCATTAAGCCCAAACACGCTCTGCGCAATGGGTTCTTCCTAGGGGCTTTTTACTCTTTGTTGCTCGGCTTTTACTTCGCCCACTAGGTTACAAACCTCGCGCCGCGTTTAAATAGCCCTTAGATTGAACAAATTATAACCCTGAAAGGTCAACAGGCCCTAGTTTTCGTAGCGCACTAAACGTAAATACACGTCACTGGTTTTAGCATGTAAACTATTGAGCCCACTATCAAACTGATAAACCCATGCTGAGCTCATCGTGCTAACGCCTGACGTATTAGTCCAATAGTTTTGCAATTTAGTGCCTAAAAACACCTCTTCGTTAATACTCGGCTCGGTACAGCTGTGTTCTAATATACTGGCAAGCTCTTTAATATTAGGCACCTGCCAATCATCATAATCAGCAGTGGTGTCGTTTTCTGCTCCTCTAAGCGCTTCTTGCCAATTTATTGAGGGTGTAGACCCAGCGCACGTTTCGGTGTCGCTATCGTAAACTTGCCCATAGCTACAGCGCTGCCACATCAGGCCCGTTTCGGTATCTAATACTGTGCCATCATCATTAAGGGTAAAGCGCGTAGTGGGTGTTGTAGTATCCGCCCCGTCGTAACACGTTTGCGCTGCGGCTAGTTGAAAGCTAGCGCTAAACACAGCCAGTGAAAATAATATGCGTGTTTTCATGGTTTTCTCCTATCGGCTTCTGACTAGGCGTACATACGCGTATTTTTCTTTCGGGTAAGCTAAGTCATTCCCATTACTCATATCTATAATGTACGCTTGCGATAAGCTGGTACCATCGGCTGCAGTTTGTGATGTCCAGTACGGTAAATTAACATCATCTATAGCGCCTGCTGCTGGCATATTAGGAAAAAACGCTTCATCAATTAATACGTTTTCGCCCTGCTTGCCATAATCTATTAAGCTCAAGAGCTCAGTGTAAGTCGGTAAGCGCCAATTGGTACCGCCGCAAAAGTCTAAGTCGTTCACTTCATTTATATAGGTTTGCACACCACAGCTTGTATCATCTGGGCAGGTGGTATTTGCGGTACTGGTATCGGTAAAGGTTGTCGTGCCTAAATCCCAAAAGTAATGATTTTGGCCATCACGCAAGGTGGTATTAGGTAATGTACCTGACTCTACACTTTTAACCTCCCATACAAGCCCCGTTACGTTGTCGCGAATGCAAGTAAAGTCGTTACTATCATCAGCTACTTCATCAGCAAATTGATTTAGCTTAGTGTAGTCAAACGCAAGGTTACCTTGGCCTGCTTTATCGAGTTGATTGGCAAAGCTGTCTCGGCCAAGCTCTGCATCTTGTCCCGGAAAATCACTACTTTGGCAGTTGATACGCTGGGTATTGTTATAACACTCGCCTAGGCCACTATCGTTGATTAACCCTAATGCTTTTGGAGATACATCAATAAATACGGTATCGGTGTCGGTGCGCCCTTTAGAATCAGTAACAGTGACTTCAAAGCTCAATGTGGTATCTAAATCAACGTCGGAGGCAAAAAATGTCGTGGTACATTGGCTAGTATTTGCCAGTGTTTCGGCATTGCCTGTTAATTGTTGCCAGCTACATGAAAACGTATCTGTTAGGGTGTCACTTTCACTTGCATCTAAGGTTACTTCCTCAAATTCTTCAACGTTTTGGTCATCTCCGGCATTAGCCACAACCAGCTCGTCTGTTTTATTGAGTGTCATACTGTATTCAGTACTTGCCTCGCCGCCTTCGTCATCGGTAACGCTTAACTGCCACACTAAATTAGTATTTGACTCAAGCAGCGGGTGGCTAAAACTTACCGTTGAATTATCAAAGTCGGTTACATCTAAATCGGGGCCTGAAATTAATTCCCACTGATAACTATTAATTTGACCGTTTTCATCTGGATCGCTCGACTCTTCAGCGCTTAAAGTTACGGTATCATTATAGGTCGAAGGCAGTGTTTCAGGAGCTATTTGACTCACAACAGCAAGTGGTAACTGGTTGCTTGAAGTAATAAATATACTCACATTGTCACTCACTAAGCTGCCGTTATCTGTCTGGTAGCTTACAGATAGTACAAGTTCACTATCGGCTTTAACATCGGGAGCTGTAATAGTTTGCTCTGCACCTTCAAGCGGAAAGCCGTCCACTGATGGGCCGCTAACGCGCTGCCAAGTAAAGGTACCGTCTGCCGGTGAGCCTTGCGCGGTAATGGTAAACTCTGTTTTTTCTACAACTTGAAGATCGTTTCCTGCATTGACCGTAGTTTCAACAGTAGAGTCATCACTACCGCCGCCTCCACCGCCACAGGCAGCCAATAAAAAACAAGATATAAGGGGAGTAAAAGCAAACGCTTTCATAAAACGCACCTATAATGTCAAATAATTACTATAGTGTAATTACTAGCAATAAAGATGCCATTAGGAGTTATACCAATTCGCTTAATTAGGTGATCTACTTTGAGGCAGGAAATATGTGTTAATAACTTGGGCGTGTTGTTCTTTGCGGATTGAAATTTGTTCAACCTAGGGGCGATTAAATCGCGGCGCGAGGTTTGTAACCTAGTGGGCTACGGAAAACGACTCATGCGATATTGAAATGCGATAC
>NZ_PNCT01000140.1:0-282 GCF_005887365.1 Pseudoalteromonas sp. S3785
AGCGTCTGAAGATTGGAGCACGGTTGATTATGGCTCGGCTGAGGGTGATGCCAGTGTAATGGTTGGCACCGCTGAGCAGTTGTCGGTTGCGGGCGCAAATATGACCATAGACATTGCCGAGCAAGGTGAATACCAATTTATATTTGACGCCAGTGATTTAAATAACGTATCGCTAAAAGTGCTCAACGGCGAAATGTTTGCACAAACTCCGGTGTTTATTCGCGGTAGTTTAAATGACTGGAGTACTGATAACCCACTGATGTACGAGGGTGAGACGATTTA
>NZ_PNCT01000141.1:0-226 GCF_005887365.1 Pseudoalteromonas sp. S3785
GCGATTAAATCGCGGCGCTAGGTTTGTTACCTTGTGGTCTAAGTAATAACCGCGCAAGAAGGAGTTTATAGACCCTAGGCAGAACCCGTAGGGCAGCGCATGTTTCGCAGTTATGCTACGTTATAGCCTATTTATGGGGAATAACCAAACTAAATAGCCTCTGCCGAGCCTAAGAACCAAACATACAGCAGCAAATGCAAACGCCAAAGGGCAACACGCCCTAATT
>NZ_PNCT01000142.1:0-264 GCF_005887365.1 Pseudoalteromonas sp. S3785
TGGGCGCATAGCTCAGCTGGATAGAGTACCTGGCTACGAACCAGGCGGTCGGAGGTTCGAATCCTCCTGCGCCCACCACTCTTTACACACTCTGCTTAGAGTATAAACAAGTTAAAGTGTTTGGTTTAAAACCAAATCGGTCGGAGGTTCATTCTTACAAGATACGTCCTGCTTCCAACACTTTTTACACACTCTGCTTAGAGTATAAATAAGCAAACAGTAAAAGTGGGCGCATAGCTCAGCTGGATAGAGTACCTGGCTACG
>NZ_PNCT01000143.1:0-265 GCF_005887365.1 Pseudoalteromonas sp. S3785
GTTTACCTTCTGCCGCGCATGTTAAGCGATTTTGATCAATGGTATGGGCTGACTCTTCTGGGTTGTTAGCCATTTTAGCTCTCATGGGATGGAACGCGACATACGCCATACACGCTGCAAGTGCGGCTTCATCTAGTAATGCTTGCGATTTGAACCTTCCCACACAGAAGCGCCCTGTGCAGTTATCTTCTTTATTTGCTCTGCGAGCAATGTGCTCATCTAACAACCGCATAAACCAGCTGATACTTGATCGGCGCTCTCGGTA
>NZ_PNCT01000144.1:0-442 GCF_005887365.1 Pseudoalteromonas sp. S3785
GAGGAGTCGTTTAACTGCTTATCTAACTGCAATGTTAAGAAAGTGGTCGGCGATGCAGGATTTGAACCTGCGACCCCTTGGACCCAAACCAAGTGCGCTACCAAACTGCGCTAATCGCCGATACTCGAAGTAAATTGGGGTGACTGATGGGGCTCGAACCCACGACAACCGGAATCACAATCCGGGGCTCTACCAACTGAGCTACAATCACCACGGTATTTACTTTGTTTTCAAATGGCGCACCCGGAAGGATTCGAACCTTCGACCAACGCCTTAGAAGGGCGTTGCTCTATCCAGCTGAGCTACGGGCGCATCGAAAACTTCATAGTTTGCCAGTAAGCTTTTCAATTATAAAAATAAAAGAAGTGGTCGGCGATGCAGGATTTGAACCTGCGACCCCTTGGACCCAAACCAAGTGCGCTACCAAACTGCGCTACTCGCC
>NZ_PNCT01000145.1:0-259 GCF_005887365.1 Pseudoalteromonas sp. S3785
ATGTCGTGGTGCCGATAGCAGTGGAGAGTCACTAACAGATGCTGCCTATCATCGCTTAATGTGTTGGATAACCAAAACACGGTTCACAAAGAGGTGCTGCGCTAAGGAGACGCTACGCTTTAGAGAAGAGCATGCTGAATATTACTTTTCTTATATTTGGAGCCTTACGATGTCGTGGTGCCCACAGCGATGGAGAGACACATAGCAAAGTACACTTAATGTTTTTTAATGGTATTCAATGGGCACTGAAGTGGTCAGT
>NZ_PNCT01000146.1:0-380 GCF_005887365.1 Pseudoalteromonas sp. S3785
TAGCCGATGGAGCAACTATATACAGTCAAAGTTTCACGTGCTCCGACCTACTCGATTTCACTTATAATGTATTTTCCTGTACGGGACTATCACCCTGTATCGTGGCACTTTCCAGAGCCTTCCATTAACACATAATAAGCTTAAGGGCTGTTCCGATTTCGCTCGCCGCTACTATCGGAATCTCGGTTGATTTCTTTTCCTACGGGTACTTAGATGTTTCAGTTCTCCGCGTTCGCCTCGTTAACCTATGTATTCAGTTAACGATACCTGCAAGCAGGTGGGTTTCCCCATTCGGAAATCCTAGTCTCAAGCGCTTTTTACTAGCTTGACTAGGCTTATCGCAAGTGAATACGTACTTCATCGCCTCCAACTGCCAAGGC
>NZ_PNCT01000147.1:0-242 GCF_005887365.1 Pseudoalteromonas sp. S3785
GCCTCTTATTCTCTTTGTGAATAATTTACTTAAAAAATATTTGCACAATGAGAAGGGATTGAGAAGTAAAAGAGTCAGAGCGGAAACAATCGATAATGCAAAGCATCTGTAATTGTTGCTAGGATATTTTTTCGTTGGGTTTCGCTACGCGCAACCCAATCTACGTCTCAACTATTTATTAGTGGTTACTTTTTGGAAGTAGAGCGCCTTTTCCAAATGCACCAGTATTTATAGTCCGTTCT
>NZ_PNCT01000015.1:0-21288 GCF_005887365.1 Pseudoalteromonas sp. S3785
CATAAATAAGTGCTATATTTTTAGGATCGAAAAACGAGTTGATGTCTACGAAAAAAAATTGCTATTTAGTTGTTCTAAATGAGAATTTTTTAACGCAGATAGCGACACGTTTAGCCCCTGAAAATGATTAAGTATTATTGCGGATTGGTATTATACGGATGGGTTTTAAGCCAGTGCTCAGCTATTTGTTCGCGCGTAGCAAACCAAACCTGCTCATGCGAGCTGGCATACTCTAAAAACCGTGCGAGGGCTTTAATGCGTCCTGGGCGGCCAATTAAGCGACAATGCAAACCAATCGACATCATTTTTGGGGCGTTTTCACCTTGTGGGTCGCCTTCTTCATACAGCGTATCGAATGCATCTTTTAAATAATTATAAAATTGATCACCGGCGTTAAATCCCTGCACTGCAGCAAAGCGCATATCGTTTACATCAAGGGTGTAAGGTACTATTAACTGTGGTTTACCTTCTTTAATACTGTAAAAAGGTAAGTCGTCGCTGTAATCGTCAGCGTCATATAAGAACGTGCCATTTTCTACTACAAGGGCTGCAGTATTTGGGCTTGTGCGCCCGGTATACCAGCCTTTTGGCTTTTTACCTGTGAGTGTTTGAATGATCTCAATGGCTTTTTGCATGTGCTCACGCTCGGTTTGCTTATCTATATGTTGATAATTAATCCAGCGCAGGCCATGGCTTGCAATTTCGTGCCCAGCTTCAACAAAAGCTTTAGCTACATCGGGGTGGCGCTCAAGGGCCATTGCCACAGCAAAAATGGTGACCGGTATATCGTATTTTTTAAAGAGTTTAAGTAAGCGCCACACGCCTGCGCGCGAGCCATATTCGTAAATAGATTCCATGCTTATGTGGCGGTCTTCTACATGGGGGGCGCTGACTATTTCAGATAAAAACGTTTCGGCCGCTGCATCACCATGTAATACACAGTTTTCACCGCCTTCTTCGTAATTTAATACAACTTGCACGGCTATACGGGCTTTATTGGGCCAATTTGCATGGGGCACCTGTGAGCCATAACCGACTAAATCGCGCGGGTAGTGTTTAAATTGCTCGCTCATGTTATTGCTCCTTTTTAAGCGCTGTGAGCCAAGAGCCTAGCGTTTCGCGCTCTGCATCAGTCATTTTGGTCATATTTGCCAATGGCATGTCTTTGGTTATAACCGCGCGGGTATGAATAAGCGTGCTGGCTTTTTTTACATCATTAATAGAGTCGAGCTTAAAGCCAAGCGGCGCTGTTTGAAAAAGCTTTGATGTAGGTGTTTCACTGTGACACTGTGTACAGTGCTTGCTGATTATATTCCACGCTTGCGCATCGCTTATACTTGCTTGTAGCTCATTATTCGCGTTTACAGAGCTACTTGGCCACGGTGCTATGGCTAGCATTAACGCAAAAAAGGCGGCAATACCGCTTATAAGTACTGAAGGTTTATTAATACCTTGATGTTTTAAATTAAAAAAGTGGCGTATCCACATACCAATAATAAAAAAGCCAATAAGCACTAACCAACCAAACTCATGGCTATAGGTATACGAAAAGTGATTGCTTAGCATAATAAAAATAACCGGCAGGGTGGCGTAGTTATTATGTACCGAGCATTGCTTTGCTTTTAAACCCGGCGCTGAATCAGGAATGCGCCCAGCTTCTACTTCGCTTACCATGTAACGCTGTGCAGGCATAATTATGTGATATACATTACCGGCCATACAGGTACCAATTAATGCACCAACATGAATATATACCGCGCGGTCGCTAAATAGCTGATCAACCCCATACGTCCATAACGCTAAAAAGCCCACGCTGAGCGCAATAAAGGCCTTGCCGTTTTCAACAAGCGGGCTTTTACACAGTAAACGATAAACCCCATAGCCAAAGCCTATGAAACCAAGTGATGCGCCAATAGCAGCAAATTTACTTAACTCACTTTTACTGGCATCGAGTAAATACACATCTGCGCCCACATAATATAACAGCGTAAATAACAGCACGCCGCTGATCCAGGTTGTGTAGGCCTCCCACTTAAACCAGTGTAGGGTTGAGGGCATTTGCTCTGGGCCATTTTGGTATTTAGCTACTTCGTAAAAGCCACCACCATGAATTGCCCATAAATCGCCCCTTATGCCTTTATCTTGTTTCCATTGTGGCGGCGTTTGTAAGTTATTATCAAGCCATACAAAATAAAATGAGGCGCCTATCCACGCAATACCTGCGACCACGTGAAAGTATCTAAACACTAAATGAGCAAGCTCAAATAAATAGTTTTCCATTAGGTTAAGCCTCTTCTAATTGCGGTATGTGGGTTGTTGTAAATTGCTCTTTTGCATCGCGCTTATACACGCTTTTACCCATAATATAGGTTTGTTCAATACAGCGGTCGTCGCCTAGCATCATCATGGCAAAAAGCTGTTCGTGAAGGGTTTTGGCATGACCAATTCTGAACTTTAAAAACGAGGTGGCCGCGTAATCCATTACAATAAAATCGGCCTCGCAGCCTACATTAAAGTTACCTATGGTGCCTTCTAAATCAAGTGCCCGTGCTCCGCCTAAGGTGGCGAGATACATGCCTTTAAATGCGGAGAACTTTTGGCCTTGTAACTGCTGAATTTTGTACGCTTCGTTACCTGTTTGTAGCATAGAAAAACTTGTGCCTGCGCCTACATCGGTACCCATACCCACGTTTATTCCGTGTTCTTCACATCTCTTTAAATTTAAAAGGCCCGAGCCTAAAAATAAGTTAGATGTAGGGCAGTGCGATATGGCCGCGCCCTGATCTGCAAGGCAGCAAAGCTCACGTTCAGATAAATGAATACTATGGGCAAATACCGAGCGTTTACGCACCATTTTAGCTTGCTCGTAAACGCCAAGGTAATCTTCGGCCTCTGGAAATAACCCTTTTACCCATTCACATTCGTCTTTGTTTTCAGATAAGTGCGTATGCAGGTAGGTGTCGGGGTATTCTTCTAATAATTGAGTACATTTTTGAAGTTGCTCTGGGGTAGAGGTAGGCGCAAAACGTGGTGTTACCGCATAGCTTAATCTATCCACATTATGCCATTTTTCTATCAGTGCTTTTGATTGATCGTAACTGGTTTGCGCGCAATCAGATAAATCGTCAGGGCAGTTTCTGTCCATCATTACCTTACCGGCAATCATACGTAAATTACGTTTTTGTGATTCGTTAAAAAATGCATCCACTGATTGCGGGTGCACAGTGCCAAACACCAAAGCGGTGGTGGTGCCATTACGTAGTAGCTCGTCTAAAAAACGGCTAGATATGTCTTTTGAATAATGCTCACAGGTAAACTTTTTTTCGGTGGGGAAGGCATATTCGGTAAGCCAGCTTAAAAGCTGCTCGCCATACGCGCCAACCATTTCGGTTTGCGGCAAATGTATGTGGGTGTCTATCATGCCGGGCATAACCAATTTGCCATCGTGGCGAATAATAGTGGCTGATTTATTTAAGCTTGGCAGTATGTCTTGCTCGTAACCAAGGTTAACCACTTTACCGTTTTGAATAACTAACGCGCCTTTTTCAAAATAGCGATGGGCGCTTTCGCCTGCGATGGCGGGGTCGTCAACAAAATCGAGTATGTTGGCACAAATTACGGTTATTTTATTATTATTTTGCGTGCTCATTATTAGCTGCCTCTGTACGTTGAGTAGCCAAATGGGCTAAGCAATAACGGAATGTGATGATGCTTTTTATCTTGCAATCTAAAGGTAATTTGCGCTTCTGGGTAAAACGCAGGTGTTTCTTGGTTTTCATAATAGCTGTCTAAGTCAAAAACCAGTTTATAAGTTGCAAATTCTACGTCTGTATTTAGCCAGTCGGTAATACGTCCGTCGCTATTTGTTTTACCTTTAGCAATTAATTGCCACTCATTGTTAGTGTATACAAACAAGTGTACAGCTACATCGGCTGCAGGTTTACCAGTGCTGGTATCGAGAATATGGGTAGTGATAGGGCTTTTATTCATACTTTTATTCATATCAGGGACTCCAATCTTATTTTTGTTATTTTGGCTTGTTCGCCCGCGGCTATATTAAGCTCTGTGCTGCGGGTGTTGTGTATACGCTGCTCAATAAGTTCAAGCATTTGCTCAGCACTTTTGCCGCTGGCACACACAATAAATATAAAGCCAAATTTACTGAGGTATTCTTTATTTAGCGCAATCATTTTTTTAAGGGTTTGCTCGTTTGCTTTGCTCATTCCTGATTGTTCGTGCCCCGCTTTTTGCGCTGTAGCGGCATACTTTTTACTTAATGTTGATAAATCGCCTATTTGCGGGTGGCCTTCAAAGGCAGCTAAGTAATCGCTCTCACCTAGGTTATCCCATACGCTTTGCGCAGCTTTAAATAGGTGCTCTTTATTTTCAAATGGCATGGTATTTAGCATACCGCTTACCCATTTAGGGGCTGCGCAGCAATGCTCTAATGCCTGATGCGCTTGCGCTTCATTTAGGTTATTAATTTTTAAGCTACTCATGCATTTACTTCCTCTTGAGTGGTGTTAATTAGGGCATTTTTAAGTGCTCGCCATTGCACACCTTGACGTTTAGGCGCATGGGTTTGCATAGCCTGATAGAGGCCAATTAACTGCCCACTAATTGATATAGCTACTTCCATAGGGAGCTTGCCAGTTACATTTTCAAGCCCAACAGGGCAGACCATTTGCTTTATTTGCTCGGTGGTAAAATCGCGATGAGCTAAGCGCTGCTTAAAGCGTTTTGCTTTGGTATCTGAGCCAATAACGCCAAGCCAATTGGCATCGGTGCGTTTAATAATGGCTTGTGTAAGTGCAAAGTCGAGCTGGTGGTTATGGGTGAGTATTAAGTAATTATTAGCTTTGGGCGCGCGTTTAACTTGCTCTGTTGGCTCTTCATCAACCACTTTTACTACGTTATTAGGAATGTTCTGTGGGAATACATCGGCGCGGCTATCTATCCAGCGTATACGCATAGGCAGCTGTGCCAATATACCAATAAGCGCTTGTGCTACATGGCCTGCGCCATAAATATCAAGCGTAAAGCACTCGCATTGCATGCACTCGAGCATAACGGTGGCAGCTCCGCCGCAGCACTGGCCTAAATTTGCACCTAGGTTAAATTGCTCAATTACTTGGGCGGCTTCACCTTTGGCAAGCAGTTCGCGGGCTTTTTCTATTACTACGTATTCAAGGTGACCACCGCCAAGGGTGTCGTAAATATGTTCGCCACTTATTACCATTTTAGAGCCTGTGCCCCGTGGGGTTGAGCCATTGGTTCCCAGCACAGTCGCAATAACATAGTTAGTACCGCTTTGTTCGTGCTCGTTTATAGCTTGCGCCCAATTTTGAGTATGAAATCCCTGAAACGACTCATTTAAATTAGCCATGTTGATGCTCCTTAAACCAGCTAGCGGTTTGCTCGATTGCATTTAATACACGCTCAGGCGTAGCAGGCGTATCAAGTGGGGCGGTGTATTTGTAATCGGCCACACTGCTTATGGCATTACGAATAGCACTCCATACACTAAAGGCCAGCATAAACGGCGGCTCGCCAACCGCTTTTGATCTGAATACGGTGGTTTCTGGGTTGGCAGAGTTATATAAATTTACGTTAAATTCGGCAGGTGTATCGCCAATAGCTGGAATTTTATAGTTGGCAGGGCCAAAGCTTGCAAGCTGGCCTTTATCATTCCATTGTAAATCTTCGGTGGTAAGCCAGCCCATACCTTGCACAAAGGCGCCTTCAATTTGCCCTATATCAAGTGCTGGGTTAATTGAGCTGCCCACATCGTGCAGTATATCAACACGCGTAACGGTGTTTTCGCCTGTTAGCGTATCTACTTCTACTTCACTAAGTGCCACGCCGTGCGCGTAGTAAAAAAATGGCCGGCCTTCGCCTTTCGCTCTATCGTAATGAATTTTAGGCGTGGCGTAATAACCCGTTGATGAAAGCGATATACGATTCATATAGGCAAGGTTTGCAAGTTCGCTAAAGCTAATTTCGCCTTTGCTAAAGGTAATGAGGTTATCTTTAAATACAATACTTTGGCTGTCTACTTCAAAGTGCTCGCTTATAAAGTTAATTAAGCGCTCTTTTATGGTGTTTACAGCATTTAGCGCTGCCATGCCGTTTAGGTCTGTACCGCTTGATGCGGCGGTTGGCGAAGTGTTTGGTACTTTGTCGGTACGGGTCGCGCTTATGCTTATGGCGTCAAAATCAACGCCAAAGCCGTGCGCTACAATTTGCGCTATTTTAGTGTTTAAGCCTTGGCCCATTTCGGTGCCGCCATGGTTTAAGTGTATCGAGCCATCACTATATACATGCACTAACGCACCTGCTTGGTTTAAGTGCTGTACCGTAAACGATATACCGTATTTTACCGGCGTCATCGCAAGGCCTTTTTTGATAATAGGGGATGATGCGTTAAAGGCTTTAATTGCCTCTTTTCGTGCCCAGTAATCACCCGACTCCTCAAGCTGGCTTATCATATCTTTTAAAATATGCTGCTCTACTGTTTGATGATACGGCGTGGTGTCACGGCCTTTTTTGTATAAATTAAGTTTTCGGATCTCAAGCGGATCTTTACCTAATTTAGCGGCAATGTCGTCCATTATTAGCTCGCCCATGATCATGCCTTGCGGGCCACCAAATCCTCTAAAGGCGGTGTGGCTTACGGTGTTTACTTTACAGCGATTCCCTTTAATGGTGGCAGCTGGGTAGTAATAAGCGTTATCGGCATGAAACATCGCACGGTCTACAATGGCATCAGATAAATCAGGCGAATAACCACAAAATCCATTTACGGTTACATCAGCACCTTCAATTAGGCCATTTTCGTCAAACCCCACATGGTATTGGTTATAAAATGGGTGGCGTTTACCGGTAAGTTTAAAGTCGTCACTGCGTGCTAGGCGCATTTTAACTGCGCAGCCAAGGTAGTAAACTGCAAGCGCTGCAAGGCAAGCCCATGGTGCGCCTTGGGTTTCTTTACCGCCAAAAGCACCGCCCATACGGCGGGTTTCTACGTTAACAAAGCTAAATGGCTTTTTTAAAATTTTGGCAACTAAGTGCTGTACCTCTGTAGGGTGTTGCGTAGAACATTGCACATGAATCCCGCCGTCGTTATCGGGCTGAGCGAGAGCTATTTGCCCCTCAAGGTAAAAATGTTCTTGCCCGCCTATGTGTATTTCACCTTTAAGCTGGTGGGCTGCATTGTTGATGGCTTGCTCGCTATTACCACGGTTGAGTGAATGAGGCGGCCTTACCCAATGCTCTTTTTTTATGGCTTCTTTAATATCAAGTATGGGTGTGGTTTGCTCGCACTCTATAACCACTAAGCGAGCAGCGCTGCGCGCAATGGCGTAGCTGTCGGCAACGACTACCAGCACAGGTTGCCCGTGGTATTGAATTTCGTAATTGGTTAATAGCACATCCCCTGGGAATACTGGGCCAATATCAAGCTTACCGGGTACATCTTCGGCCGATAAAATACGTTTAACGCCTGCAACTTCAAGCGCTTTACTTGTATCAATTGATTTAATAAAGCCGCTGGTAATGGGCGCAAGCACAGGGTAGGCGTGTAAGCAGCCATGAGGCTCTGGGTTATCGTCGGCGTAGTTTGCATTGCCACATACTTGTTTTATTGCGCTTTCGTGGTACTTAGATTGGCCAACGCTTCCGCCTTGGGCTTTTAGTTTATCCATTTCAAAGTGACGCATGTGAGATCCTCGTAATGGCAATGTTGTTATTATTTTTATTGCTACTTGGCTGTGCACCGCAAAACTCAATACCAATACGTTGTAGCAAGTTTTTGCTTACCGTAGTGCGGTAATGTGCGCTGCTGCGTACATCGCTCATGGGGGAAAAGTCATCATTTATAGCATTAGCGGCATCTATAAACGTACTTACTTGTAAGGGCTGAGTATTAAGCTTTTGCTCTATATGCGTGGCGCGCTTTGGTATGGCAGCCATACCGCCCATGGCGCAGCGGGCATTGCTAATTACGCCTTGTGTTTGCTCAATAGCCAGTACTAAACACACGGTAGATATATCATCTTCAAAGCGTTTTGAAATTTTATGACACGCAAGTTTTAAAAAGTCTGGGCGTTTTGGCACTGTAATTTTGCTAATGACTTCATCGCTTTTAATGACTGTTTTTTTGTAATCAACAAAGTAGTCGGCCACGTTTATAGTACGTGTGCCTGATGCGCTTAATAAGTCCATAGTGGCATTAAGTGCAATTAACAATGGGGCTGGATCGCCAATAGGAGAGGCATTTCCTATGCTGCCACCTAAGGTGCCACTGTTACGTACTTGGTTAGAGCCAAGGCGTTCAAACAGCTCCTTAGACTCAGGGTAGTAATTGTAAAAAGCGTCTACAAACTGGCTGTAAGGGAGTGCTGCACCAATATGTAGCTCGCCGTTGTTATCGCTTAATGTGCACAGCTCTTTAGCTTGGCTTAGGGATATTATTACATCGGGTAATAGCATATTTTGGCTAAGCTCAATGGCAAAGTCGGTGCCACCAGCAACCAAGTGTGCATGCGGGTATAGTGATTTTAGTTCAACAAGCTGCCTAGCATTTTGTGGCAAGTAGAATTTGCGAGGGCCATTTTTTAAAAATGGAACATCATCAATATATTGCGTATTAAGTGAGGCTTTAAACTGAGCCGCTAGGGCTGAGTAAGGCTCATTTTTGCGCTCATAGCTGTAGGCTTTTTCTACCGCGAGTAAAATAGGGCTGTAACCAGTGCAGCGGCATAAGTTACCACCTAAAGCATGAATTGCGGCTTTTTTACCAGGGTAACTCGGATTATTAATATAAAGTGCCAACATGCTCATTATTATACCAGGGGTACAAAAACCGCACTGCGAACCATGGCACTCCACTAACGCACGCTGTACTGGGTGTAAGTCTTCAAGGGTTGGGTAAAGCCCAGCAGTTACAGCCTCTACGGTTACTATATGCTTTGCGTGTGCATTGCCTAATAAAAGCAAGCAGCTGTTCATGGTTTGGTAGTGCCAAACTGCGTTACCGTTTGAATTTATTTTTTCTTCGCCGACTAAAATTGTGCACGCGCCGCAATCGCCTGTAGCACACCCTTCTTTGGTGCCCACTTTCCCTTTTTTGGTGCGTAGCCAGTCCAAAATGGTGAGACTTGGCGAGCATTCTTCTACTTCTATTGGCGTGACATTTAATAAAAACTGAATCACACAGACCCCCTTATTTTTTATAAAGCCCTGATATGTAAAGGCTTGCCGTATGTTTTTTCTTGTTGTTTGCGCACGGGTAAGAAAAAAACTTTTTCATCTTGGTAAGTTAATTGCAGATACCATGCCATTGTTGACCGCTTGGTCAGCTAAGTTTCTAGGCTAGCTTATTTAACCAACAAGCACAAAGAAAGGTTTAAATAATGGACAATAAATACCGCCTTACTATGCAGGGAATGACAAAGCACTACCCCGGATGTATAGCCAACGACGGCGTAACAATAAAAATAAAACATGGTGAGGTGCATGCCCTGCTTGGTGAAAACGGCGCGGGTAAAAGTACGTTAATGAAAATGCTTTACGGTGTAGTTAAACCTGACCAAGGGGACATGTTTTTTAACGGTCGCAAAATGGACATAAAAGAGCCCGCCGATGCCCGCGAATTAGGTATAGGTATGGTGTTTCAGCATTTTTCGTTATTTGAAACCCTAACAGTTGCGCAAAATATCGCATTAGCACTGGGCGATTTAGCAGGGCACAGTAGTTCGCTTGCTAGCAGAATTAGTAAAACATCTAAGCGCTACGGTATGCCGCTTGACCCGCATAGGTTGGTGTCAACGCTTTCAACAGGCGAGCGACAGCGGGTAGAAATAATAAGGTGCTTATTATTAGATATTCAGTTACTTATTTTAGACGAACCCACCTCAGTACTCACCCCTCAAGAAGTTGATGCTTTATTTACAACATTAAAATCACTCAAAAAAGAAGGCTGCTCGGTACTCTTTATTAGCCATAAGTTGCATGAAGTTATTGAGCTGTGTGACAGCGCGACTATTTTACGCGGCGGCAAAGTGAGTGGGCATTGCATTCCTAAAAACGAAACGAGCGAATCTATAGCGCGCTTAATGGTAGGCGACGGTACGCCAATAAGTAACCAAGCGCGCAGAGCGACTGGCACAGGTGATTTTTTAACAGTCGATAACTTATCAACCAATGCGCAGGCGTTATTTGATATTGCGCTTAAAAATATTAACTTTGCCGTACAGCAAGGCGAAATAGTCGGTATTGCAGGGGTTGCCGGTAATGGGCAAGAGGAACTACTAAAAGTGCTTTCGGGAGAGGAGCCGCAAAAAAATAGCAACGCAATAAAATTTAAAAATACCGCTGTTGATGCGTTATGCCCATTAAAAAGGCGCAGACTCGGGCTTGCATGCGTACCAGAGGACAGGCTAGGGCGCGGCGCAGTCCCTGATATGGATTTAGCGCACAATGCACTTCTTACCAGCTTTGATAGCGGTTTAGTTAAAAACGGCTTTTTAGTAAAACAAAAAATTAGCCAACTCGCCGATAAAATTATTAAAAAATACAAAGTAAAAACCCCCAGCAACCGTACTCACGCAGCAAGCCTTTCGGGCGGTAATTTGCAAAAGTTTATTATTGGCCGAGAGGTTGAGCAAAACCCACAATTGCTGGTTATGTCGCACCCTACTTGGGGTGTAGATATTGGCGCGCAAGTGGCTATTCACGAGGCAATTTTAACGCTGCGCGACGAAGGTTGTGCAGTGCTGGTTATTTCAGAAGACTTAGACGAGCTCTATAAAATTTGTGACCGAATTGGCGCACTTTGCGATGGCAAACTCTCTCCTATTTTAGATACCGACTGTGTACCGCTTGTGCAATTAGGGCAGTGGATGGCGGGCGATTTTAATCACGACACCAAAAGCAAGAGAGCAAAAATAACACCGCAAGGAGCGCCGGCATGATAAAGCTTGAACCCCGCGTAGAGCGCTCAAACACGTGGAGCTATCTTTCTCCTGTTTTAGCCATTTTACTCACTTTAATAACAGGGTATGTGGTGTTTGCCTTACTCGGGCACGACCCGCTTAATGCTTTATATACGTTACTTGTAGCACCTATTGCTGATTGGTACGGCGTTACAGAGTTATTAGTAATGACCATTCCAATTTTATTATGTGCCTATGGTTTAGCGCTGTGCTACAGAGCGGCGGTGTGGAATATCGGTGCTGAAGGGCAGCTACTTATTGGTGGTGTATGCGCCAGTGCCGTAGCTGTTAACTTTGTTGACTCTACAAATGCCTTTGCATTAGGGCTTACATTACTTGCAGGTATTGCCGGTGGCATGTTGTGGGCAGGCTTAGCTGCATTTATGAAATTACGTTTAAACACCAACGAAATTTTAGTCACCATTATGCTTAATTACATTGCCGTTAATGTGTTGCTGTGGTCAGTACACGGGCCATTAAAAGACCCATACGGTTATAACTTTCCTGAAAGCGCCTTATTTGGCGATAGCACTTTACTGCCGGTTTTATTTGAGGGTACTCGCCTTCATTTAGGGCTGGCTTTTGCCTTATTAGCGCTTTGTGCAACATGGGTGTTTATTAGTAAAACCTTTGTGGGGTTTCAAATACAAGTACTTGGGCTTGATGCATCGGCTGCCAAAATGGCGGGCTATAAACGCGCGCTTTTAATTGCCGGTGTATTGGTAATAAGTGGCGGGTTAGCAGGGCTTGCAGGGGCTGGCGAAGTGGCTGGGCCTATTGGGCAATTAGTGCCACAAATATCTCCTGGTTATGGTTACGCCGCAATTATTGTGGCCTTTTTAGGGCGCTTACATCCTTTGGGTATTACCTTAGCAGGGCTGTTAATGGGGCTTATTTATATGGGTGGCGAAATGGCGCAAATAGAAATTGGCTTACCCAATGCCATTACCGGCATTTTTCAGGGCTTAATGCTGTTTTATTTACTCTCGTGCGATGTGCTTATTAGTTATCGCATTAAATTGTTACTGCCATTTAAACAACAAAAAACGCAGCTAACACCCATCGCACAGGAATCTTAAACATGGATTTAGAGGTAATCACAAATATTTTATACGCCACTATTCGCACCGGTACGCCTTTATTGCTGGTGGCTCTAGGTGAGATGGTATGCGAAAAAAGCGGCACACTTAACCTTGGGCAAGAGGGCATGATGCTATTAGGCGCGGTGGCAGGGTTTATAACCATGTACCAATGCGACAACCTCTTTATAGGCTTTAGCGTGGCTGCGCTTGTGGGGGTTATGGCGTCGTTATTATTTGCGTTTGTAGCACTTAATTTAAATGCCAGCCAAGTGGCAGCAGGATTGGCGCTCACTATTTTTGGCACGGGGTTGTCGGCCTTTTTAGGCGCCGACTATGAGGGAAAAACCATTAATGCTTTACCTACTTTAGCAATTGCTGGGTTTGAGCATATTCCGCTACTGGGCAAAACGCTGTTTTCGCAAGATGCCATTGTGTATTTAAGTTGGGCATTAGTACTTGGCGCTTATTTATTTTTTAAATACCACAGGGCAGGGCTTGCGGTACGCGCTATTGGTGAAAACCCAGGCGTTGGTAATAACTTAGGCTTGCCTGTAATGCGTACTCGCTATTTAGCCGTTATGTTTGGCGGCGCAATGGCGGGTATTGCAGGGGCGTACTTATCGCTTGCTTATACCCCGCTTTGGACACAAAACATGACATCGGGGCGAGGCTGGATAGCGCTTGCTTTAGTGGTATTTGCAAGCTGGCGAATTGAGCGGGTAATGCTTGGCGCTTATTTATTTGGTTTTGCCAGCATTATGCACTTAGTGGCACAGGCGCTTGGCTTAGCGGTTGATTCTAATTTACTGGCCATGCTGCCTTATGGTGCAACGCTTATTGTACTGATTATGCTCAGTAAAAATAAACAAAAACTAAAAATGTACGAACCCATGTGGCTAGGGAAACCCTGGCATAAAGGGCATTAAAACTTTAAATAAAGAGTAAAAATAAGCCTTCAACAGGATATTAAAAATACAACACGGAGAATAACAATGAAAAAACTAATAACAGCGCTTGGCATAGCACTTAGCTTAGGGTTAAGCGCTACTGCACTTGCAAAAGACAGCGTAAAAGTAGGGTTTGTATATGTAAGCCCGATTGGCGAAGCTGGT
Organism: Pseudoalteromonas sp. S3785; assembly: GCF_005887365.1. NCBI lineage: Bacteria > Pseudomonadati > Pseudomonadota > Gammaproteobacteria > Alteromonadales > Pseudoalteromonadaceae > Pseudoalteromonas > Pseudoalteromonas sp. S3785. Next base: position 13,189 of record NZ_PNCT01000015.1, read on the forward strand.
TGGACTTACACCCACGATGTAAGCCGCCGCTACCTAGAGGATAAATTTGGCGAAAAAATAAAAACCACCTTTGTAGAAAGCGTGCCAGAGGGCGCCGATGCAGAGCGAGTTATTACACAATTAGCCAAAAGCGGGCACGATTTAATATTTACCACCTCGTTTGGCTACATGAACCCGACCATTAAAGTGGCTAAGCGTTTTCCTAATGTAAAGTTTGAGCATGCAACAGGTTATAAACGCGCTAAAAATGTGGGCACTTATTTTGACCGTATTTACGAAGGGCGCTACCTAACCGGTGTTATTGCAGGGCACATGAGTAAATCCGACAGCATTGGCTATATTGCTGCATTTCCAATCCCGGAGGTAATACGCGGTATTAACGCGTTTACTTTAGGGCTGCGCTCAGTAAAACCTAACGCTCAAGTAAAAGTAGTGTGGGTTAATAGCTGGTTTGACCCGGGTAAAGAGCGCGAAGCTGCCGACAGCTTAATCGACCAAGGTGTTGATATTATTACCCAACACACCGACTCGCCTGCGCCACTTCAAGCCGCAGAAGCCGCCGGCATATACGCCATTGGTTACCACTCAGATATGAGCGGCTATGGTAAAAAAGCGCACCTTACGGCGCCTGTGCATCATTGGGATGAGTTTTACGCTGAGCGCGTGCAGCAAGTGCTTGACGATAAATGGCAGTCGCAAAATGTATGGAAAGGCATAGAGGCCAGTATGACCCGCTTAGCGCCCCTGAGTAAAGACATTCCTGCCAATGTTGTTGCAGAGGTAGAAGCCATTAAAACCAAAATTGCCAATGGCGAGTTTCACCCATTTAGCGGCCCAATTAACAATCAGCAGGGTGAGCTGGTAACTAAAGCGGGGCAAACAATTGATGATAAAACCTTACTTAGTATGGACTTTTACGTTGAAGGCGTAGAAGGGCAGCTTAAATAAGCGCCACTGTATTTAAATTAAAACCTGGGCAAGGCATTTATACCTTGCCCATATTAAAGCGCTAAAAGGATGTTGACTATGTCAAACCAAGAAGCAATCTCAGAAGACATAATTTACGCAGTAGATGATAAACCAGGGCTGACCGAATCCTTTTTCGCCGCCCTGCAACATGTACTGGCAAGTTTTGTAAGTATTATTACGCCTACGCTTATTATTGGTGGGGTATTGGGGCTTGGCAGCGAAATACCCTATTTAATTAGTATGGCGTTGTTTGTGTCGGGTGTTGGTACGTTTATTCAAGCGCGCCGTGTGGGGCCCATTGGCTCAGGGCTTATATGTGTGCAAGGCACCAGTTTTGCTTTTTTAGGCACTATTTTAGCCACCGGCTTTTCTGTAAAAGCCACCGGAGGCAATAACGATGAGGTACTGGCCACTATATTTGCAGTGTGCTTTTTAGCGGCCTTTGTAGAAATATTTATTAGTTTTTTTATAGAAAAGCTCGGCAAGGTCATTAAACCTGTAGTCACCGGTGTGGTGATCACCACCATTGGGGTTTACCTCATTAAAGTAGGTATGACCGACATAGGCGGCGGGCAATGGTTATTAACTAATATGCCTGAAAAGTTTGCCTCGCCAAGTAACTTAATTGTGGGCTTTTCGGTGGTGGCATTAGTGGTGTTACTTAACGCCAGCAAAAACCAGTGGGTAAGGCTTACCGCAGTGGTTGTAGCCATGATAGTAGGCTGGATACTTGCAGTTATTTTAGGCATTGCCAAGTTCGAGGTGGGCGAGTTTGATTTAATTGCCATGCCAATACCATTCAAATATGGCTTTAATATTGATTTTGGCGCCATGATTGCCTTTGGCTTTTTATACCTTATTACAGCCATAGAATCGACCGGTGATATAACCGCTAATTGTGCAGTGTCTAAATTACCCGTTAAAGGTGCAAGCTATTTAGCCCGAATACGCGCAGGTGTACTAGGCGATGGCGTTAACTCAATGATTGCAGCTGCGTTTAATACCTTTCCAAATACTACTTTTAGTCAAAACAATGGGGTTATTCAGTTAACAGGTGTGGCAAGTAGGTACATTGGCCTATGGATTGGTGCAATACTGATTGTTTTAGGGCTGTTTCCGGTGGTGGGGGCTGTACTACAAAACATACCAAAACCCGTACTTGGCGGTGCAACGCTTGTAATGTTTGGCACCGTAGCAGCCGCAGGGGTCAAAATACTCGCAAGCGAAAAAATCAATCGCCGTAGTTTACTTATTATTGCGGTGAGCTTAGGCATGGGGCTAGGGGTTAGTTTTGTACCAGAGCTATTTATAAATGCGCCTAAATTAGTAACCGCCATATTTGGAAGTGCTGTGACGGTGTCGGGTTTAACAGCAATAGTTATGACGTTGGTATTGCCTGAAAATTATTCAGCAAGTACAGATCATCTTAACTAAACTAATAAAATTATAAAAAAGGGATTAACAATGAAAATCAAAACAATCAAAAAGTTAGCATTAGTAACTGCAATTGCTGTTTGCTCAACGGGCGTGTCGGCAAAAGAGCTTTGGTCAGATTTTAGTATTACCGCCATGACCGGCGCAGATTACCTAGAACCGTTTTCTGGCGAAGAAGACAACAGAAGCGTAGTCACCATTGAGCACGCATCGGGGCATACCTGGGGGGGCACGTTCTTCTTTATGGATAGATTAAGTAACCCCGATGAAGTATACGGAGAGCTAAACATAAACCCAACGCTTTACAAACCACAAGACGGCTTTGTTAAAGAGGTGTTTTTAGGGCTACAAACAGAATATGGCTCAGGCGATACCGATCAAAATAACTATTTATTAGGGGGTGGCGTATCGCTAGATGTACCTGGTTTTCAATACTTTAATGTGGCTTATTACCGTCGTTTTCAAGACGATATAGGCATAGAGCGTGAAGATAACAACCAAATAACGGTTACGTGGGGCTATAACAACGGTAACTTTAGATACGATGGCTTTTTAGATATTGTTGATAGCACCGACACTATGTTTGGTAAAAGTGAAGGCGGCTTTAACTTTACCTCACAACTTAAATACAACATTGCCCCAATGCTTGGCCTTGACACAGGCCGCCTAGATGTAGGTATAGAATACGTATATTGGAAAAATAAGTTTGGTGTAGATGGCCAAACAGAGCACAACCCAAACCTAATGGTTAAATGGCATTTTTAACCTATTAAGTGTTAAAAATACAAAAGCATAAGCTGCAGTTAACTGCAGCTTTTAAGTTACTAACATTAATAAAGGGCCTATTAGCGTTTAATTTTGCTTTACAGTACAAATGTTTTTTACATTAGGGGTTAACCATTTCACTAATGTGTTGTAATTTAAAGTAGCAATATTTACTTTTAATGCCAGATTAAAAGGAAGAATGATGAAACCCCTCATTTTAATTTTAAGCTTGTTTATAAGCTGCTCAGTGTGGGCCGAGACCACTAAAAATATGCCCGTAGCAATAAATTGGTTGCAGTTAATCGATGCGGGAGAATATACAAAAAGCTGGCAACAAGCCGATGCGCTATTTAAATCGCAATTAAATAAAACGAACTGGAAAAGCGCCTTAAGCACAGTGCGTGCGCCATTGGGTAAAGTGGCTACACGAGAACAAATAAGCGCTAATGAATACACATCTTTACCGGGTGCTCCGCAGGGTAAATACCTAATTGTGCAGTTTAAAACGCAATTTGCGGCAAGGCTTGCAGTTGAAACCCTAACATTAAGTAAAAGTAGCGGGCAATGGCGTGCCGTGGGTTATTTTATTAAATAGCTATTTTGCGTATTTATTAATATGAGAAAAAGCCATCAGCACATCACGCGCATAATTAAGCCGCGGGTGAGCAAGCGCCCCTTTACGCCACGCCAAATATAAATTGTTTTCAGGGCCTTGTGGGCCAAGTTTAATTAACCTTCCTGATTGAATATCGTCATGACATAGATAATCAGGCAGCACGGTATAGCCTACACCGGTTCTTACTATGCCGGCGAGCGCGCGTATATCGGGGCAGCGTGCAATTATTTTTGACGTACAGCTTTGCTTAAATACGGTATCAAAATACTGGCGTATAAGTGGTAATTGGCTGTCGTAACTAACCACTGGCAGCGTGTTTAACAGTGCCGGCGTAATAGTTTGCCCCTCTAAGCTTTGGGCTAATAAACGGTGCGCTACTAGTACTAGCTCTTCGCTGTCGAGCACTTCAAAGTCGTAAATTTTGTTGTCGGGCAAGGAGGCCGTAATAGCCATATCGGCAACGCCGGTGTCGAGCGCTGAATAAATTTGTTCGCGATTACCTGGGATCACGACCACATCAACATTGCCTGCTTGTAACAAATTAGCCAATTGGGCAGAAGCCACATAGCTAATATATTCAGCGGGCCCTGCAAGTGTAATTGTACCGCTCACATCGCTAGAGCGGGTGCGTACAGACGCTATTTTTTGCTCTATGGCATCTAGGTGGTTTGCCACTTGGCCTGCTAAGTCGTGGGCTGCATTACTTGGCTCAACGCCTCGGTGGCGGCGCTCAAATAATGATTTACCCACTACCGACTCCATTGTTTGTATATGGGCGGTGGCTGCAGGTTGCGACAATCCTAAATTTTTAGCCGCACGGGAAATATTTCTACAGCGGTAAACTTCAACAAAGGTGCGTAGTTGAACAAAGTAAGACATAAATACTTGGTATCAGAAATCCGATAGGTAAAGCAAGATTAACTGAATTCTACTTATTGTAAAGAGCGCGTACACTTGCCGCTCATTCAAAGATTAAACGTTATCGTATTTATTTTATAAATTTGGCAATTAATTACTTGTAAGTTAAAGATTAACTCCCATTTTATAAAGCAATGAGCACAAGGGGCTAAGCCCCGCAACCAAGTAGAGTACAAATATGTTAAATTTTGCATTTAAAAACCGCACCGAGATTTTATTCGGCAAAGATCAAATTAACGAGATCGCAAGCCGCGTACCTAGCGAAGGCAAGGTCATGTTTTTATACGGTGGTGGTTCTATCAAAAAGAACGGCGTATATGACGATGTAGTAAATGCACTTAAAGGTGTAGATTTCGTTGAGTTTTCGGGTGTTGAACCAAACCCAACTTACGAAACGCTTTCTAAAGCCGTTGAACTTGTAAAAGAGCAAAACGTTACGTTTATTTTAGCTGTAGGCGGTGGCAGTGTAATTGACGGTGCTAAATACGTAGCCGCAGCTGCAAATTACGAAGGCGATGGCTGGGATATTTTAGTAAATGGCGCAGAAGTAAAAAGCGCACTGCCTATTGGTGCGGTATTAACGCTACCGGCAACAGGCTCAGAAAGTAATGGTAACTCGGTTGTTACCCGTAAAGAAACGCAGCAAAAACGCGCCTTTGGTACACCAATAGTGCAGCCGCAGTTTGCAGTGTTAGACCCACAGTACACATTCTCGCTACCTACTCGCCAAATTTCTAATGGTGTAGTTGATGCGTTTGTACACGTTATTGAGCAATACTTAACGTATCCAGTAAATGCCCCACTGCAAGACCGTTTTGCAGAAGGTATTTTATCTACGCTAATTGAGCAAGGCCCTAAAGCCCTAGAAAACCCAGAAGATTACGACGTACGAGCAAACGTAATGTGGTCGGCAACGATGGCGTTAAATGGTTTAATTGGCCAAGGTGTTCCACAAGATTGGTCTACACATATGATAGGCCATGAGCTAACAGCGCTTTATAACTTAGACCACGCTGTAACGCTTGCTATTGTATTACCGCCATTGATGTTTGTTCAGCAAGAGCAAAAACGCGCTAAAATTATTCAATTAGGTGAGCGTGTATTTGGCCTAAATATGGAAGACAAAAACGAGCTGATTGATGCAACCATTAAACATACTCAAGACTTTTTTGAGCAAATGGGCATTAAAACCAAACTTGGCGATTACGACCTAGGTGAAGAAGCCGTTGAAGCGGTTGGCAATAACCTTGAGCGCAACGGCATGACAGCCCTTGGCGAACATGGCGATATTGACGTTGCTAAAGCGAAGAAAATTTTAAGCCTAGCGCTTTAATTTAATTGCTTTTATGAATGGCGCTTTTTAGCGCCATTTTTTATGCTCAAAAAGTTAAAAGTTAAAAGTTAAAAGCTAAAAACTAAAAGCTAAAGGCTAAAGGCTACACCAGTCTTTAATTTAAGATATTGAATAAATTACTAAAGCTATGCTACTTTGAGATAAATTACGCAAAGGAATCCCCCCAAGCATGGACACCCCAATAGACTTTTCTACCTACACATTAGATGAACTTTACTCCAGCGCAAAAGCCATTGACCGAGAACGTTTTCCTGAGCGCGCAAAAGAAATAGACGAGCTTATAAAAACTCGAGAAGCGCAAGCGCACGCACAAAATACTGACTTAAAAATAGCGGGAGAAAAAGCATCACGCGGGGACAGGCTTGTTGCTGCTATTATTGACGGCCTAATAGGTATAGCGGTTTTTATACCTGTAATAATGTATATCGGTTTTGAAAGTTTAAGCCAACCAAATCTGAGTTTAACGGCATTTTTATGGGGCTTCGGTGTGTTTTCTATGTTAGTGCTTCATGGTTACCTTATGTATCACCGAGGACAAACTATTGGCAAATACTGCATGTCTATTCGTATAGAAAACCTAGACGGCACACAAGCAAGTTTTACAACTATTTACTTGAAACGCATGTTACCTATGCAGCTGCTATCATTAGTCCCTTCGGTAGGTCAGTTTATTGCTGGATTTGTAAACCCTGCATTTATATTAGGAAAAGATAAACGCTGTTTACACGATCATATAGCGGGAACAAAAGTGAGTAATATTTAGCAATAGCAATACTCAGCGAAGGATAATACTTTAAAGGGATTTATGAATAAACTAACAAGGTACAAAAAAACACCCAGCGCAAAACTACTTTGGACGCTTGGTTTCAACACATTTATCGCAGTTATAGTTTTATTTTGGGTAGAGGTATTTATTGAACAGCCTTTGCTGCATCAATTTTTATACCTCTTTGCGTTTGTATTATTGAGGTTTTTTTCACAGTGGTATTGTGCAAACACAGAACAGGCTCATGCAATTGAAATTGTAAATGGCGAGTTTGAACTACTCGGCATAAATATAAAAGTGTCTGAGCTAGAAGAAGTGCTTTATTGCCAAACTAAGCGTTTTGAGCATATTTTACGATTTAAGTTTAAAAACGCGACATACCAAGATATTGAAATAACCGCTCCAGATTTAATTGACGACCTACGTTTTTACTATTTTATGGTTGATAACGGCCTACCAGTAAAAATGACAGATGATAGTGGCCGTTTTTTTGACGAAGATTAACAGCGCAGCAAGGAGCAGTGGTGAGCAAACTGGTTTTAATATTTTTGATGCTAGTAAGTGTCATCATTAGTGAATATTCATATGCAAGCTAATTTGAAGGATGTTATTCCACAACGGATAAAATAACGAGCGCGACCCCTATGCTCAACAAAGGTGGAGGCGAAAGTAATGAGCATTTTAAACTACAAACGAGTTACATAAATGTATTCAAGGAAGGCGAAAAATATCTTACAGAAGGCCTTATATGGGGCTACAACTTTTATATTTGTACTATCACAGCGCCGCTTGAGGGAACTACAGCACCATCACTGCTCCAACTATATGTTTTACTGTGGGGCCCATGCAAGTGTTCATGACGTTCACCTAACTAAAACCAACAAAGGCTGCAATTAACTAGGCTAGTTATTATTTAACTTACAATTCAGCTAACAGGGACTTACTATGCGCGGCTTTTTATTATTTATAGGTTACTCATCTTATATTGGCAGTGTGGGTGGTGGTTTGCTTGGTATGTATGCACTATGGGTTGTAATCAGTAATAATTTAGCATTTTTAAGCTTATCGCTTAATGACTTTTTAGCGCAGTATGTTGAGTTTATATATTGGGTGAAGCAGGTTGCATTTTATGTCATGCCAAAAGGCTTTGCCATCTGGTTATTTGGCATACCAGCTGTTATTTACTTTCCTGTACGGATATTAATGAGCCAAGGGTCTGTTGACCTTTGCCGATTAAATTTGTTCAAACTAGGGGCAATTTAATCGCGGCGCGAGGTT
>NZ_PNCT01000148.1:0-318 GCF_005887365.1 Pseudoalteromonas sp. S3785
TTGTACACTGGTATGGTCTGGCTCTTCTCGGGTATTAGCCATTTTTACTCTAATGGGGTTTAAATCTACATAAGCCATACAGGCGACAAGTGCGGCTTCATCAAGCAATGCTTGTGAGCTAAATCGCCCCTCCTACAAAATTGTATGGAACAACTTTGAACGCCATAGGCGGCCCGAAGGGTGAGCGCTATGGATGGCAGCGAATAAAACCTACCTGTGAGTTAGATGCATTATTTGCGTTTCAGGCAAACTGTCTTCATTTAGTAATCGCTTAAACCAGCTAATGCTTGCTAGCCGTTCACCGTATTGGTTTACGGT
>NZ_PNCT01000149.1:0-425 GCF_005887365.1 Pseudoalteromonas sp. S3785
CACTGCCGAAGTAGATGATGGTCTGGGTAATATTGGCAGCGCGAGCGAAACTGGCGAGATTGATTTAACCCTGCCCAGCCTTGCTATTACAGATAACGGCGTGAGCAACGACACAACACCGACGATCTCCGGCACAAGCGATGCACCACAAGGTAGCGAAGTCACAATTGTTGTGACAGACAATGCCGGTGTACAGCAAACCATTACTGCCACAGTAGGTGTAAGTGGTACATGGTCAGTCCCTGTTACAACAGTCCTTGCTGAAGGCAGCTACACAGTAAGTGCAAGCGTAAGCGATGCCGCTGGCAATGAAGCCACAGCCTCTGGCTCAGGTGAAGTAGACACCATTGCGCCAACGCTTGAGTTAACCAGCCCTGGTTCAAGTAACGACGTAACCCCAACGCTAAGCGGCACCAGTGATGCAC
>NZ_PNCT01000150.1:0-518 GCF_005887365.1 Pseudoalteromonas sp. S3785
AAAGCGCTGCTTCAGATAGCTGCACAGAGCGGGTAACGTGGCCTGAAGTAACTTCAACATACGTGTATAACTGACTAAATCAGGAAAATAATGTCGCCAATACTGACAAACAAATTTGGTGTAGTAAGTTTTAAAATCGCGATAACCTGATTGATGAAAAGCAATTAATATAGTCATCACTTCGCTAGAGGATAGTCGAGATGGCTTAATGCGTTGCTTTTCACCTGATTCTATTAGGTGTTTAAGCCATTGAGGTTCAAACAATAAACAAAAATCATCGACATCTACGTAAATTGCATCTAAGTTATTCATGCCCTTGCCTCGGTAATCTTATGTTTCTTGGTCGAAAGATCTGATCACCGCAAGGGCATTTAGTTCCATTTCTTATGTGCAGCTCAGGTTACTTATCTACTTATCTACTTATCTACTTATCTACTTATCTACTTATCTACTTATCTACTTATCAATTTTAAGAATTTTTAGCTTAAGAAATGAATGGGCCTATTTATTAAGCTTTA
>NZ_PNCT01000151.1:0-335 GCF_005887365.1 Pseudoalteromonas sp. S3785
GATAAGAGTACCGTAGCACTCGCAAGAATAACTTAGATGAAAATTCAGTTGCTGTCGATGATTTTTGTTTATTGTTTGCACATAAAAGGCTTAAACACCTAATCGAATCAGGTGAAAAGCAACGCATTAAGCCATCTCGACTATCCTCTAGCGAAGTGATGACTATATTAATTGCTTTTCATCAATCAGGTTATCGCGATTTTAAAACTTACTACACCAAATTTGTTTGTCAGTATTGGCGACATTATTTTCCTGATTTAGTCAGTTATACACGTATGTTGAAGTTACTTCAGGCCACGTTACCCGCTCTGTGCAGCTATCTGAAGCAGCGCTTT
>NZ_PNCT01000152.1:0-270 GCF_005887365.1 Pseudoalteromonas sp. S3785
CATTGGTTCGCTCCAGTCAGCCGCACTCTCAATGGCGAATGGTGGGACGACAGTACGGGCGAACAGATCGAGCCGATAAAGGGCGCGACCAACTGGATGCCACACCCCGCCGGCCCTGCCGCCAAGGAGGGCCAGTAAGATGGGCATCACCTACGGCGATCATCTCATCGACAGCGGCTATTTCGACATCACGCCCGAGCAAGAGCGCGAAATCGAGGCCCGCGAGGAATGCGCTCGGCAGGGCATCGACCCCGAAGAGATTTGCGCGGA
>NZ_PNCT01000153.1:0-367 GCF_005887365.1 Pseudoalteromonas sp. S3785
AAGCTCAGGTTCTTCTTCAAGCTCTGGTTCATCAATAAGTGAAGACGCTAAAGTTTCAATATCATCTTCGTTAAAATCGCTCTGTGCATCAGCCAGTTCTTCAACAGAATCAGCCAAAGCGCTATCTATATCTCGCTCTGTATCATTATCTGTTGCTACTTCAGCTGCAGGTGAATCTTCAACTTCATCAATTAGGCCGTCTATATCATCTAAATCAAAGTCATCACTTTCTTCAACAAGTGCATCTGCTGGGGTTTCATCAGGTGTGTCGCCCGCTTCATCAATTAGGCTGTCTATGTCATCTAAATCTAAGTCATCGCGTGTTTTAGTGTATGAGATTCGGAGCGAGTGTATATATCGATTCACG
>NZ_PNCT01000154.1:0-399 GCF_005887365.1 Pseudoalteromonas sp. S3785
AAATTTAGCGTTATTGGCTCACGGCGATTAGGTCGTACTGTAGAAGATAGTGAGGTTCATATTTATTTTATTCGCGCTTAGGCGCTTACCAGTTCAGGCCTTACGGAAACAAACGCGCTACTGAGCAATTTATAACCGAGCTATAATTTTCCGCAGGCATCGCGTAACGATGGCAGTGCTCATGTACGCACTGCACAACGACGGGGAGATGCCCACGATCATACCTTAGTGCGGGTTAAGGGAAAGCGACGTCATAGTAGTGCTCTGCTCAACCTTAATGGTTCAACGGGCCGTGGCTCATCGTCTGTCGATCTAAATGCAATACCAGCTAATGCAATAGAACGCATAGAAGGTTTGCGTGATTGCGCAGCGGCGCAATACGGCTCTGATGCAATACCG
>NZ_PNCT01000155.1:0-319 GCF_005887365.1 Pseudoalteromonas sp. S3785
GGCATATTAGTTAAATGCCCCAGCTTATCCTCTCCCATTCTTCGCCCTGGTAGCTCAACGAGTTCAAGGTACGAGTCAAGCTCAAACGGCAGCCCTTTAGGCATAATCTGACGTGGCATACCTGCAAAACGTAGTAACTGCTTAGGTTGTTTACCTTCTGCCGCGCATGTTAAGCGATTTTGTACACTGGTATGGTCTGACTCTTCTGGTTTGTTAGCCATTTTAGCTCTAATGGGATTTAAATCGACATAGGCCATACACGCTGCAAGTGCTGCTTCATCTAGTAATGCTTGCGATTTGAACCTTCCCTCCCAGAATC
>NZ_PNCT01000156.1:0-376 GCF_005887365.1 Pseudoalteromonas sp. S3785
GGGGGGGGGGGGGTGGTGTGGGGTGTGGGGGCTTCAGGTGGGATGGGGGGGGGGTTTGGGGGGGGCGGGGGGTGTTGGGGGGGGGGGGGGGGGGGGGGGGTGGGGGGGGGGGGGGGGGGGGGGGGGGGGGGGGGGGGGGGGGGGGGGGGGGGGGGGGGGGGGGGGGGGGGGGGGGGGGGGGGGGGGGGGGGGGGGGGGGGGGGGGGGGGGGGGGGGGGGGGGGGGGGGGGGGGGGGGGGGGGGGGGGGGGGGGGGGGGGGGGGGGGGGGGGGTGGGGGGGGGGGGGGGGGGGTGGGGGGGGGGGGGGGGGGTGGGGGGTGGGGGGGGGGGGGGGGGGGGGTGGGGGGGGGGGGGGGGGGGGGGGGGGGGGGGGGGG
>NZ_PNCT01000157.1:0-275 GCF_005887365.1 Pseudoalteromonas sp. S3785
GCTAACTGAACAATTAATGCCTGATAGGTCGTATCAATCATGTATGAGCTAAGTGATATAACCTGCTCAGAGAACAAAGATAAATGCAATATCCCTAGTGACGAAATTCTTAACCTATTACAGGTGTTACAAAAGTCTTTACTGTAGGGCATTATTACCCCTATTTTACCCATATAATCAGGGTGGAAAAACTCTTGTGCAGGCCCTGCCGTTACATCGCGTATAATGGGCTGCCAACCCGCGCGACGCAACTGCTATTTTAGGGATTGCCCCGT
>NZ_PNCT01000016.1:0-39375 GCF_005887365.1 Pseudoalteromonas sp. S3785
GATTAAGTGCCTCGATAGCTCAGTTGGTAGAGCAGAGGATTGAAAATCCTCGTGTCCCTGGTTCGATTCCGGGTCGAGGCACCATTTATATTAAAGCCCTGCATACACATGCAGGGCTTTTTTTTGCTTAAAATTTATTATGGATAAAACAGTCCATATTAATTGGGCTTATCCTCTCTTTTTCTCCCTTGTTTGCATGCGCATAATTGCCTCATTAAAAGGTTAGGTGCTGTTATTACTCACTCCATTTATTTACTCATCAATATGATTGATTTTAGTAATAAAATGCAGGGCACTTTTAGCCTAAATAATACTAATCCGCAAAATAGATCACTTAATTAAGCGTATTGGTATAAGTCATTTAAAGCTGGAGCTAATTATGATCACGCAAATTGTTAAGTTTGATATTAAAGACGAGCACATCGCACAATTCAAAGCGCTACTAGAAGAAGACAAGCAAGGCGCTAAGGCCGAAACAGGTCTTTTAGAGATGCGTTTATATCAAGATAAAAACGAGCCAGGCGTCTTTTTTGCTTATGAGCGTTTTGAAGATCAAAATGCAGTTGATTACCATGGCGCACAGGATTACACACAAACCTTGTTAAATGCGTTGCCTGAAATTAGCCAATCGGCGCCACATGTCATGTTATTAGAAAATACAGTGCCAGCTCCGCTACATGAGCGTAATACAAAATCTGTTAACCCTGAAGACGATATATGTATTGTGTTTTTTATTTTTAAAATTAAGCCAAGTTTTAAAAATAAAGTCATTGAGCGTTTCGCAACTCACGTCGCGCAAACGCGCAGTCAGGAGCCTGGTAACCTAGTGTTTGATTTATATAGTATCGAAAATAACGACGATACATTAGTTGTTTATGAACATTGGCGCAATGAATCTGCGTTGTGGGATATTCACTTTAAGCAGCCGTACGCAGTAAAAACAAGCGAATTATTAGCGCAAGCAGTTGTTGGCGATATGCAGCAATACATGAGTTTTGTTAAAGAAATTTAAAGCTTGTATTTAACAACACTACATATCCCGTTTAGCAAATAGTGTATTACACGCTATTTGCTTTTTTGTATAAATACCCTCCAAATTACCTGCCGGTTTTTATAATAACTGACTATTATGTTAATTCATCTCAACGTATGTAATGTTATGTAAAGTAAGTTGAGCAAAATTTGCCAAAGTGCTTGAATTACATTCATAAATGGCAGTAATTAGGTTTAAATATGATTTGGCAATACAAGCCAACTTTATTGGCAATTAGCGTGATGCTGCTTAGCGGCTGTGCGAGTAGTTTAAACTCGTCTCAGCGTTTAGAGCAGCCCGATGATGTGCCAAAACAGTGGCAACAAAAAGCATCAAATTCAGTATTGGCAGTAAAAAACGATTGGCTTACACAGTTACAAAACCCTACGCTTGATAAGTTTGTAAAACAAGCGCTTAAAAACAACCAGCAACTTTTACAAACAAGCTATGATGTTGAGATTCAAAAGCAGCAGCTAATAGTATCTGGCGCAGCACTTTGGCCAAGCCTAGATTTATCTGCTCGCACAAGTCGAAGTAAAGATAATCGTCCTGTTAGTTACGATAACGCAAGCTCAGTCAGTTTAGATTTAACTTATGAAGTTGATTTATGGGGTAAATTGTCTGATTCTAAGCGTGAGGCTAATCTTAACTATTTAGCTCAACAAGCACGCTTTGAGCAAGCCAAGCAGCAACTGGTCGCAGATGTTGTTACCAGTTGGTTTGATGTCGTTTCAGCGCAGCAGTTGCTAGATCTATTTAAACGCAGAGAAGAAAACGCCCAACAAAGGCTCGAAATAATTGAATCAGGCTATCGTCAGGGTATTAATGAAGCACTTGATGTGTACCTTGCTCGAAACGAGCTTAACACTGAGCGCACTCGCATAGCGACGCAGCAAGCCAATTTATCGGCTTCATCGCGTATTCTTGAACGCCTACTAGGCGAATATCCAAAAGGTGCTATTAGCGCTAATAGTGACTTACCCGTTATTAATACCGATATACCTTTAGGTTTACCATCAGAACTTATAACGCGCAAACCCACATTGCGTGCTAGCTGGTATGAGCTTTTAGCTACCGATGCAGCTTTAGCTTATGCACACAAACTGCGTTTTCCTAGTTTAAATTTAACGGCTTCTTTGAGTGATAGCACTGACAGAGTGAGCGATTTATTTTCTCCTTCAAGCCTTGCATGGTCGTTATTAGGTAGTATTTCAGCACCGCTTTTTGAAGGCGGGCGCTTAGAAGCAAATGAAGAAATAGCGCGTCTTAATACTCAAAAGCAAGAGCAGCTTTATTTACAAACGCTTTATGACACTTTTGGCGATGTTGAAAATGCAATTTCGCAGCAGCAGTCCCTCAAAGCTCAATATACAAGCACACTAGAGGCACAAGAAAACGCCCTTGCAGCAGAGCAGCTTTCGTTTGAGCAGTATCAAAGTGGCTTGGTGACTTATACAACAGTACTTGATGCCCAAGACCGTTCTTTTGACGCGCAAAGCTCTTTAATTGAGATCAAAAACCAATTAATAGCTAACAGAATTAACTTACACATTGCCCTTGGTGGTGATTTTGCAAACCCCTCAAGTGAACTAAAGAGCAATAACGATGAAAACTAAAACTGCAAAAATTTTAATTCCTGCCGTAGTTATTGTGGCGACTTTATTAATTGTTATGTTTATTAAAGGTAATCCACCAGAAGCTAGGCGTTCAGGTAAGCCACCTAAAGCAATAATAAGTGTTTCGGCACTAGAGCTAAAACCGCAAAACTATCAAATTATGATAGACAGCTATGGCACGGTAAAACCGCGTACGCAAAGCTTATTGGTAGCCCAGGCTTCGGGGCAAATAATTGACGTAAGCGATGATTTTAGAGAAGGCGGTTTTTTTGAAAAAGGCGATGTACTTTTACAACTAGATGATAGAGATCATCAAGCTGAAGTTAAATCGGCACAAGCTAATTTATTAAGTGCAGAGCAAAGCTTACTTGAAGAAAAAGCCCGAGGACAGCAAGCCATAACTGATTGGCAGCGTTTAGGTGGCTCTGAAAAAGCAAGTAGCTTAGTGCTACGTGAACCCCAATTAGCAGCCGCTGAGGCAGAAGTTTTGTCAGCGCAGGCTGCACTTGAAAAAGCACAGCTTGATTTAGAGCGTACAAAAGTAACTGCGCCTTATGCTGGGCGTATACTTAGTCGCAGTGTTGACTTAGGGCAAGTGGTGAGTAATAACACGCAACTTGCCACAATTTATGCAATCGACAGTGTTGAGATCCGCCTACCTATTAAAAATAAAGATTTGTCGTTTGTTAATTTACCAGAGCAGTACCGTGATGGCGCTAAAAACCAAGCCGGTTCTTTAGTTGAGTTTACCTCTGATTTAGTAGGAGAGCAGCAATGGCAAGGGCAGCTTACACGCACCGAAGGCGCTATAGATGAAAATGCACAGCAACTTTATGTTGTTGCTAAAATTGATGATCCATACAAAGCGACAGCTAATAATCAATACCCTATAAAAATAGGACAATACATAAAGGCGCAAATTACAGGTAAAACAGTGTCTGATGCACTCATAATTCCTAATAGCACAATTTACCAAGGCACTTACGTTTACATAGTGCAAGAGGGTGTACTTAAACGCAAAGACATCACACTTGCTTGGCAAAACGCAACACAGGCAATGATCAAAACAGGCCTAACTGCGGGCGATAAATTGGTGCTTACACCACTTGGACAAGTGAGTTCAGGTACTCAAGTGAGTATTTTAGGTGAGCAAAATGCAGAGCAAACCAAAGGAAAAAGTGCGCAGGGGCAAGGCAGAGGAAAGCGCATGTCACCAGAGCAGCTTGAGGAAAAAGCAAAAGAGCTTGGTATTAGCGTTGAAGAGTTAATGAAAAAGCGCCGCGCTGAAAAACAAGGAGGCAGACCATGATAGCTTGGTTTACTAAAAACCATGTTGCTGCCAATTTATTATTAGTAACATTATTATTGTCGGGGCTTTTTAGTTTATCAAATAAGATACCGCTTGAAGTTTTTCCGTCTTTTGAAACTGATATGATAAGCGTAAATGTAAGCTTATTGGGCTCAACACCAGAAGATGTAGAGCAAGGGGTGACTATACGTATAGAAGAAGCAGTTCAAGACTTAGAGGGCATTAAACAAATATTTAGTCGCTCATCAGAAGGTTCTGGTTCTGTTACTATCGAAGTAGAAAGCGGCTACGACCCTCGTGAATTACTCGCTGATATAAAAAGTCGCGTAGATGCCATAAATACCTTTCCCGCTGATGCTGAAAAGCCTGTAGTGGCTCTTGCTGAGCGCATTAGAGATGTAATTGCTGTTACTGTATCAAGTGTTTATGGCGAAAAAGAAACCCTTGAATACGCCGAAAAAGTTCGCGATGATATTTTGCGTCTGCCCAACGTAACGCAAGTAGAGCTAAGTGGTGTTCGTGATTACGAAATTGCTATAGAAGTAAGCCAAGATACCCTTCGTCAGTACGATTTAAGCCTTGCAGAGATATCCAGCGCTGTCGCTAATTCGAGCAAAGATATTTCTGCCGGTAACTTAAAAACGCAAGGGGGAGATGTACTTATTAGCTCCAAAGGGCAAGCTTATCGTAAAGATGAATTTGCCAGCATCGTGGTAAAAAACCAAGCTGATGGCACCATTATTCGTCTAGGGGATATTGCATTAATCAAAGATGACTTTGAAGAAACCCCAGTGCGTACTCGCTTTAATGGTAAGCAAGCGGCCTTTATTGATGTGTATCGAATTGGTCCGCAAAGCGCGATTGCAGTTGCGGATGATGTAAAAAATTACATTAAAGAGGAGCAAAGTTCGCTTCCTCAAGGATTCGAACTTAGTTACTGGGATGATGACTCGGAGCTTGTAAAAAGCCGTATTTCAACCTTAACGACTAATGCGCTACAAGGCGGTATTTTAGTCCTTGCTTTACTTACTTTATTTTTACGCCCGGCGATTGCATTTTGGGTGTTTATTGGTATTCCTGTTTCGTTTATGGGCGCGTTTATAGCCATGCCTATATTTGGCGTAACACTTAATATTATGAGCTTATTTGGCTTTATATTAGTGCTAGGTATTGTAGTGGACGACGCCATAGTAACGGGGGAGAACGTTTATACTCATTTAAAAACAGCCAAGTCTGGCGAACAAGCTGCCATTATGGGTACTCAAGAGGTCGCAACTCCCGTCACTTTTGGTGTATTAACAACCGTTGCCGCATTCCTACCTTTAGCCTTTATTGAAGGAGCGCGGGGTGCCTTATTTGCTCAAATTCCGGTAGTGGTTATTCCGGTATTACTATTCTCATTGATTGAATCTAAATTTGTATTACCGGCGCATTTAAAATATATAAAACTGCGTCATGAACAAAGTAAGCCTTCAAAATTTGATGTTCTTCAACAGCGTTTTGCAGATGGATTTGAAAACGCTATCTTGAAGTATTACCAACCAATATTAAATTTAGCGCTACGCCATAAGCTGGCATCAGTTAGCTTATTTATCGGCGTGTTTTGTATCATATTAACGATGATCACCAGTGGTTGGACAAAGTTTGTATTTTTCCCACGCATCCCAAGCGAAACGATAAAAGTAGAGCTTACGCTACCTACCGGCACTCCGTTTGAAGTGACTAATAAATACGTGATTGATATGTCGCAAAAAGCGCAGCAATTACAAGAGAAATACCGCGACCCAGATACCGGCGAGAGCGTTATTTTAAATATATTAGCAACAACTGGCGGGCGTGGAGGCGTTTCAAACTCAGGCTCTGTGCGCTTTGAAATTACACCTGCTGAAGAGCGCGAATCAGACATAGGTTCAAGTGAGCTTGCAAGTGAGTGGCGTGATTTAATTGGGATTATACCTGGGGCAGAAAGCCTCACGTTCAGAGCTGAAATAGGACGAAGTTCAGATCCAATAGATGTGCAGCTAAGCGGTACCTCGTTAACTATTTTACAAGATGTAGCTGATCATATTAAAACACGCTTGGCGACTTACCCAACGGTATTTGATATTGCAGATAGTATGTCTGACGGTAAAGAAGAGTTACGCATAGAGCTTACCGATCAAGGTTTAGCGCTTGGATTAAATAGATCCGATGTTGCAGGACAGGTACGCAGCTCGTTTTATGGCTCTCAGGTACAGCGTATTCAACGTGGTCGCGATGATGTACGTGTAATGGTGCGTTTACCTATTGATGAACGTCGCTCAGTTGCTGATTTGAAAAACATACTAATAGACACCCCCTCAGGTGGCTCAGTACCGTTATCACATGTAGCTACGCTAAGTGCAGGGCAAAGCCCATCAACAATTAATCGAATTGATCGTTATCGTACTTTAAATATTACCGCTGATATTGAAAAAGATAATACCAACATGACGGTGCTTCAGGCAGATTTAGCTGAGTATTTAGATGGTTTAATGCAGCAATACCCAGGTGTTGATTACAAACTCGAAGGTGAAGCTAAAGAGCAAAGAGAGTCGTTTGGCTCACTTGGCTGGGCGCTCATTTTTGTGTTCTTTATAATTTATGCATTACTAGCAATACCGCTTAAATCGTACATGCAGCCAATTATTGTAATGAGCGTAATACCGTTTGGCATGATTGGTGCCGTGGTTGGGCATTGGATCATGAGCATGGATTTAACCATTATGAGTTTGTTAGGTATGCTTGCACTCATTGGTGTTGTGGTAAATGACTCGCTAGTTTTAGTTGATTTTATTAATAAAAAACGCAGTGAAGGCGGCAAAATTATTGATGCGGTTAAACTTGCAGGGGCTGCACGTTTTCGCCCAGTAATGCTAACCAGTTTAACCACCTTTATTGGTTTAATGCCGCTACTATTTGAAAAGGCGACACAAGCACAGTTTTTAATTCCAATGGCAGTAAGCCTTGGCTTTGGTATTGTGTTTGCTACGTTTATTACACTTATATTAGTGCCAGTAAACTA
The DNA here is from genome assembly GCF_005887365.1 of Pseudoalteromonas sp. S3785. Classification (NCBI taxonomy): domain Bacteria; kingdom Pseudomonadati; phylum Pseudomonadota; class Gammaproteobacteria; order Alteromonadales; family Pseudoalteromonadaceae; genus Pseudoalteromonas; species Pseudoalteromonas sp. S3785. The sequence goes on from NZ_PNCT01000016.1 coordinate 7,002, forward strand.
TATGCTGATGGAGCGCTTTCAGGGTTGGTTTAGATAAATACCGAAATGTGTTCTAGGGCTAAGCTGTGGTTGATTAATGTCAATTGCAGCTTTTTTTTGCCAAAAAATTATAAAAATAATGTACGAAGGTATAGCAAAAAAATGATTAGGTAATAAGAGGGAGTATAAAAATAAGAAGGTGTTCCCCAAGCGTGTGGTGTTCGGCGTCAGTCCTGAAACCAGAAGGTTTCAGGGCGGAAAGCTGCGGTCTACCGTAGGCTTCTCGGTACATGCCGAGCTTGCACAATAGTAGACGAACAGAAATCCTGGTATAAAATTTATCGGCTCAGGGACTTAACCAAACTCCGACACCCCAGGGAACAAGTTCAGTATATAAGACATAATCCATTCCTTAAACCCCAAACGAAAAAAATTCAATCGTTCGAGCAGTTTTTGCCCGCTGGTAACGCGCTATTTACTTATCGTACTACTTTTTGAGCGGGATCATACAATTAATTGGAGTTGCTTTTTATCGAGTGGTAGCATTGCCTTAACTAGCAAAGCGAAGATATAAACATGAGCGACTTACCAGATTACCAAAAAGCCCAGCTGCTTTTAGAAAAAAACGAAATTTTTGTCTCACCGGCAGAAGCGCATGGTGTAATTAGCGGACTACTGGCCTGTGGTTTAAGTATTGATGATAAAGAATACTTAGGTCTATTAAGTGATGTATTTAATGATGGCCAAGCGTTTAGTAACGACTTAAAACAATTTTTTGGCACCATTTATAAGCAAGTCGTGGCTAGCTTTAACGATGAAGCTTTTGCGTTTGATTTATTTTTACCAAGCGATGATGAAACTCTCATCGATCAAGCCAATGGACTCGTATCATGGGTTGCAGGATTTATGCTTGGATTTGGTTTAAAACAAAAAGATTACGGTAAGTTATCGGCAGATGTAAAAGAAGTGATTAGCGATTTTAGCGAAATTACACGCCTAGATACTATGTTTGACGAAACCGAAGAAGACAGCCAAGCCCTTCATGAAGTGATTGAATATGTGCGTGTATCGGCATTGCTTTGTTTTGCCGAGCTAGGTAAAGAAAAAGCACCTAAAAAAACACTACATTAATTTAAAATATAACGGGTTGTTAAAGCATGGTTGAAATACAAAAGTCAGAATTTAAAGCACGCCGTGAGCGCTTAATTTCACAAATGGACGCAAACAGTGTGGCTATTATACCTGCGGCCAGTGAAGTAACGCGTAGTCGCGATACTGAATATGCCTTTAGGCAAGACAGTGACTTTTTTTACTTAACCGGTTTTAACGAGCCCGATGCTGTTTTAGTGCTGTGTAATAACAGCGACACACCTAGTACGCTATTTTGTCTTGATAAAGACAAACAAGCCGAAATTTGGCATGGCCGCAGAATTGGCTTCGAAAAAGCTAAAACTGAGTACTTATTCGACGAAACTTACGCATTAAGTGAGCTAACTGAACAATTATTAGATTTGGTTAACGGTCAGCAGATTTTATTTTATGCACAAGGCGCTTACCCACACTTTGATACCAAAGTATTTACCTTGTTAAGTACGCTTAGAAGCGGTGCGCGAAAAGGCCTCAAAGCACCAAGTACCATTAAAGAAGTACGCGGCCTGATTCATGAAATGCGTTTGTTTAAATCGCCCAGCGAGGTAAACATTATGCGCGAAGGCTGCGAGCTAAGTGCCCGCGGACATATGCGCGCAATGCGCTATTCACACCCCGGCGCTACTGAATTTCAGCTAGAGGCTGAGCTGCATCATCATTATGCAATGCACGGTGCCCGACACCCAGCGTACGGCACCATTGTGGGTAGTGGCGATAACGCTAATATTTTGCATTACACACAAAATAGCGATGTGTTAAAAGCGGGCGATTTAGTATTGATTGACTCTGGTTGTGAGCTACAAGGCTACGCCGCCGATATTACACGTACTTTTCCGGTTAATGGCAAATTTAGCGAGGCGCAAGCCGCACTTTATAACATTGTACTTAAAGCGCAAGAAGTGGCTTTTGAAGAAGTTAAACCCGGTGGTTTTATGTCGCACGCCAATAAACGAGCCATGGAAGTAATGACCCAAGGGTTACTCGATTTAGGTATTTTAACCGGTGACTTTGATGAGCTAATGGCAAAAGGGGCCTGTAAAGAATATTACATGCACGGGCTTGGGCACTGGCTGGGGTTAGATGTTCATGATGTGGGCGATTACAAACAAAATAACGTTGAGCGCGCATTTGAGCCAGGCATGGTTTTAACCATAGAGCCTGGGCTTTATATAAGTGAAGATTCAAGCGCACCGCAGCAATATAAAGGCATTGGTATTCGTATTGAAGATAACCTTTTGATCACCGAATCAGGGCACGAAAACCTCACTCAAAGTGTGCCTAAAACCATAAACGATATAGAAGCGCTAATGCAAAGCGCTAAAAGCGCATAAGCTTGGAGAGTAAAGTGGCTAAGCAGTTTGATGTCGTTGTTATTGGGGGCGGGCTTGCAGGGGCAAGTTGTGTGCTAAGCATTGCTAAAACAAATCCTTCACTGACTATCGCGGTGGTAGAGGCAAACCAAGTCTCGGGCGATTACCACCCAAGTTTTGATGACAGAAGTATTGCCCTTGCACAGCAATCGGTAGAATATTTACAGCAGTTAAATTTATTTGAGCCAAGTGCGCCATACACAGCAGCAATAAAAAAAGTAAGCGTGTCGGATCGTGGTCACTTTGGTAAAGCACATATTTATTGCGACGAATTTGCTAAACCTTCATTAGGTTATGTAGTTGAAGTAAACCCGTTTGGCCGCGCACTGTATCAGCGTTTAACACAAGCGAGTATTACACTTTATTGCCCCGATAGCGTAAACAGTATTAAGCAAGGCTTAAACAATAATGAAGTAAGCTTGCGAAGTGGTGAAAAATTAAACGCTAAGCTACTTGTTATTGCCGACGGCGCGCAATCACCAACCCGAAAATTACTTGGTTTACGTTTTAATACTCAGCCTTATGAGCAAGGCGCTATTATTGCCAATGTTGAAGTTGCAGGTGGGCACAACAACCATGCCTACGAGCGCTTCACCGAGCACGGCCCTATGGCACTTTTACCGATGAGCAATAACCGTTATTCATTAGTATGGTGCATGGCAAAGCCGCAAGTTGAGCTGCATACAGCCTTAAACGAAAGCGATTTTTTAAATACGTTACAACGTGCATTTGGTTACCGAGCGGGGCAATTTACAAAAGTGGGCACACGCACAAGCTACCCGCTTGTTTATGGCCAAGCAGAATCATTAACGGCGCATCGCACGGTAGTTATTGGTAACGCCGCGCATGCTATTCACCCCATTGCAGGGCAGGGCTTTAATTTAGGCCTGCGTGATGTGCAGGTACTTAGTCATTTAATCGCAACAAGTAAAAACGAGTTAGGCAGTTATGCGTTTACACGTGAGTATTCACTAAAGCGTAGTAGCGATATAAAAACGGTAATGACATTAACCGATGCACTGGTAAGGCTTTTTTCAAACTCGTCACGGGTTTTAGCATTTGGGCGCAGCATTGGGCTTTTCTCAATGGATTTATTTCCTGCATTAAAAGCACCGTTGGCAAAGCAGCTAATGGGGCAAGTTAAACAAGGTACACGTTTATGAAGCAAGCACAGGTTTGTATAGTGGGTGGCGGCTGCGTAGGGTTAACCCTCGCGTTAGGACTCGCTAAGGCCAATGTAAGTGTTGTGGTGTTAGACGCCGCGCCAAAGCAATTACCGCCAAGTGATGAGTACGGATTACGCGTAAGTGCGTTGAGCATAGCAAGCCAAACTTTGTTTGAGCAATTAAACGTGTGGCCACACATAATGGCAGAGCGAGCGTGTGCCTATACGCATATGGACGTACGCGACGCCGACAGTTTTGGTAAAATAACTTTTAATAACGAGCAACTTGAGATTGATCACTTAGGTCACATAGTAGAGAACGATATTATTCGTTTTGCACTTATAAAAGAGCTCGCGCAACAAGCAAGTGCCACACTCATGTTTGATACGCAGTATCAACAAATACACCAAAGTGAGTCCGACGTATTTATAACCCTTAAAAGTGGTGAGCCTATTATTGCTAAACTGCTGGTGGCCGCCGATGGCGCAAATTCGGCTATTCGTAAACAATTTAATATGGCGCTCAGCTTTAAAGATTACGACCACCATGCACTCGTTGCTACGGTTAAAACCAAAGAGCCACATGCAAACACTGCGCGCCAAGTGTTTTTACCAACAGGGCCACTGGCATTTTTACCACTAAGCGATGCCAACACCCATTCTATTGTATGGTCTACCAGCCCAAACCACTGTGATGAATTGCTTGCAATGGACGACACCGCCTTTAATAAAGCGGTAATGGCTGCAATCGATGGCCAATGTGGCCTGTGTGAAGTGCAAAGTAAACGCGTAGCCTTTCCACTTAAAATGCGCTACGCCCAGCAATGGGTAAGCGGCAAAGTGGTGTTAATAGGCGATGCAGCTCATACCATTCACCCACTTGCAGGGCTTGGTATGAACCTAGGTCTGAAAGACGCCGCGTATTTAATTGAGCTTTTAATAAGGGGCAGTAAAGAGTTTGCAAGTACCCGTACACTTCGCGATTACGAGCGTACCCGCAAGCTCGACGCGCAAAAGCACATAGCCATGATGCAAGGGCTTAAAGAGTTATTTGAAGGTGCAAATCCGGTTAAAAAACTGATACGTGGAGTCGGGCTATCACTCGTTGATAACCTAGGCCCAATAAAACACCTGTTCGCCAAAGAAGCGATAGGCAAATAAGTCGGTTGGGAAGAGCGAAGCGAAACCCAACGAGAAAGTAAAGTGGTCAGTTTTTAGCTGTCAGCTTTCAGCAAAGAAAAACCGATGTTTAGTTTAAACATCGGTTTTTTGTTTTTAAGTAGTGTGAAACAGATTAAAAGCTGCGCTTTTCACGCGAGCAAGCTCAGCGTCTACATGCAAAGTTTAACACTGCGCTTAATTTTACCTGTAGGCGTTTAGCTTGCTGATGCGATGAGTGTCGCTTGTATTTATCCTTAGTTAAAATGCTTAGCGTTAAATTAGTTATAAATTGGCTTGGGCTTCCTTCACCATATCTTGTAGTGCATCAATTAACAGTGGGTCTCGTGAGTTTTGTTTAGCAAGCTTTAGTGCGTGTTTCATGCTAGTAACAGCCTCTTTAAACTGTTTGTCAGCCGTGTAGCCTTGCGATAATCGCATGTGCGAGTAAGCCGCATTAGGGTAATCACGCGTAAAGTGTTTAAGCGTAGTTATCGCTTTTTTAGTGTTACCAAATTTTTGCTGGCGATGGGCAAATTCTACGTAGACATCTTGTGGAATTTTAAGCTTAAATCCGTACTTATCGCTCAATGCTTGGTAGTAACCGGTAATAAGTGATACATCGGCAAACTTTCCGTGCTCGTCAGTCACTTTAAATATTAGGTCGCTAAATAAATGAATTAGGCTATCACTTAGGGCTGGTAGTATGGTGCCCATATGAGTAAATGTTGGGTAATGCTTATATTCCCATTTTAGCTGCGTAGGCATTTGTTGTTCTAAATTTACTAACGTATTTAATACGCCGGTATAAAAACGTGCGCCCTCACTTGCTACACTAATAAATAACTCTTGAGCGCCTTTAGGGTATTTAGTGTATTTAATAATATTATTTTTTAACTCTTCATCACCCCACCAACCATTTGGGCTTATAGCAATGTAGTTGTTAAATAATTCAGGCTGATTAACTAAAGTATAAAGCGCTAATGTACCTGCGTTAGAGTGACCAATTAAGGTGTTGTAGCCGTTAGTTGAGTAATTGCTATTTATATAGGGCATGAGCTCGTCAGACACAAACTTTAAAAAATTGTCGGTTTGCCCAGCATCGGGCCATTTATTTTTTACAAAGGTTTGAAACTCAGTTTTTGGCTCACCTTGTACTTTAGGTAAGTAATCACGCACGCGGTTGGTTGTATCAATAGCAACAAGCATGGCATTAGGTATTTGCTCGTAATCAACAAGGGATTTAACTACACCAGAGGCGGTATGAAAGTGCTCAACACCATCAAGTAAATAAATAACATAAAGGGGCTGATCGTCTTTTACAGTCTTAGGTATAAAAATTCTGATTGGCCTGTCTTCGTTAAGTATTTTGGATTGTAAAATGACTTTTTTACCAACGATTATGTCGGTTTTAGCGGTGTTTGCGTAGCTTAAAAAAGAGGTACTAAAGGTAAGTGCAAACACGAGTGAGAGTAAGAGCTTCATAAATATCCTTATTAAATAATGTGTTGTTTAATAATTGCACGCCTTTAGGTTTGAGTAAATGTTTATATTTTAGGGGCAAATGGAGGGGGGAAGTAATTAAAAGCTGCGCTTTTTACGCAAGCAAGCTTTGCATCTACATACAAACCCAATGCACTTATCGTAATTCTGCTCTTTGATATAAAGCGGATACATATTAATATCATCCTGATAGCTGCTCTTATAAAAGCCTAAAAAACCTGCTTGCTTAATTATCCATCTAAGCGTAAAATGCGCGCTCATTTCGGCTTTTACACTATTAATTCCTTGCCTTAAACCGACCGGCCGAAACGGTAGAAGGCTCTATTAACCGTAAGGAATATCCATGCGTCATTACGAAATCGTATTCATGGTTCACCCTGATCAGAGTGAGCAAGTATCTGGTATGATCGAACGTTATACTGGTTCTATCACTGAAGCGGGTGGTACTATCCACCGTCTTGAAGACTGGGGCCGTCGTCAACTGGCTTACCCAATCAACAAGCTTCACAAAGCTCATTATGTTCTTATGAACGTTGAAGCACCTACTGAAGTAATCAGCGAGCTAGAAACTACTTTCCGCTACAACGATGCAGTGCTTCGTAACTTAGTTATGCGTACTAAAAATGCAGTAACTGAAGCGTCTCCTCTTGCAAGAGAAGAGAAGAAAGAAGCACCAGCTGCTTAATTGTTTTGAGTCCTAGCATGGCACGTAGTCAGCAGTTAGTGTAATGGTTAGCCCATATATGAATCAGCTGGTTATATCGGGGGTTGTTTGTAAAACACCCAAGTTTAGCCAAAGCCCTGCAGGCATACCGCATTGTATTTTTGTTGTAGAACATAAATCGATGCAAACCGAGGCAGATCTTAACCGTAATAGTTACGTTAGGCTTCAGGTTGTTGCCAGTGGTAAGCAAATGCAACAACAGACTCAACATTTGCACGTTGGGCAGGCATTGCAAGTGAGTGGTTTTTTAAATCGCCACGAAGGTCGTAACGGCCTTAGCCAATTGGTTTTGCATGCTCAGCATATAGAAAGAATTATTTGAGGAATTAATCTCATGGCACGTTATTTCAGACGTCGTAAGTTCTGCCGCTTTAAAGCGGAAGGCGTACAACAAATCGATTACAAAGATCTAGCTACTCTTAGAAACTATGTTACAGAAAGTGGCAAAATCGTACCTAGCCGTATTACAGGTACTAGCGCTAAATACCAGCGCCAGCTAGCAACTGCTATTAAGCGTGCTCGCTACTTAGCCCTTCTTCCATACACTGACTTACATAAGTAAGCAGCGGATTAACAGTTTTTAAAAGGTGTAGAAACATGCAAGTTATTCTACTAGATAAGATCGCTAACCTAGGTGGCCTAGGTGACCAGGTTGTTGTTAAATCTGGCTTCGCACGTAACTTCCTTTTCCCGCAAGGTAAGGCAGTTCCTGCAACTAAAGCAAACATTGAAACGTTTGATGCTCGTCGCGCAGACTTAGAAGCGAAAATCGCTGAACAGTTAACTGCAGCACAAGCACGCGCTGACAAACTAGAAGCATTAGCAGAAGTTACTTTAGTATCTAAAGCTGGTGACGAAGGTAAGCTATTCGGTTCAATCGGTACTCGTGACATCGCTGACGCTATCTCAGCTGTTGGTGTTGAAGTTGCTAAATCAGAAGTTCGTTTACCTCACGGTACTATCCGTGAAACTGGCGAATTCGACGTTGCAATCGCAGTACACTCAGACGTAACAGCTACTATTAAAGTAATCGTTATTGCTGAAGCTTAATTTTTAATTAAGCCCAAAAAGCCGTGCTTTTAGCGCGGCTTTTTTGTATATAAAACTCCTCTTTAATACCCATCTAATCCTTCTATATAAAATTATTAAACTATTTTTATTATTAGTTTAAACCTTTCTTGTCTGTCTTTGCGTCTTAGTAATCAATACACTCATTAATACACGTTTTTAAATAAAAATAATTAAAAGGCGACATCACGGATGTTACACACAAAACCCGAGCACACGCCCCTATGCGACCTTGCACTCATTGAGCGTGTTAAAGCGGGGGATCAAAATGCTTATAAAGCATTGTATGAGCTGCATATAAAGCGTGTTTACGGTTTATGTTTGCGCTTATTAGCTGATGAAGCGCACGCTGAAGATGCCGCTCAAGAAGTATTTGTGCAGGTGTGGCATAAAATAGCGCAGTTTGATGGACGCTCACAATTTTCTACTTGGTTATATAGCGTAGCGAGCAACATTGCCATTAGTTATGTGCGTAAGCACAAAAGCTGGTTAAACAAAGTAGTGAGCATAGAGCAAAGCGGTATGGATGAGCAAAGCGCCCAAAGCTGTAAAGGGTTAAACGGACTCGATAAATTAATAGTTCGTTTACCTGAGCGTGCCCGCATGGTGTTTGTTTTATATGCCATTGAAGGCTACCGCCACGAAGAAATAGCCAAGCAACTGGGTATGGCTGTAGGGTCGAGCAAGTCACAATATCATCGCGCAAGGCAGTTATTACAAGAGTGGTACGAACATGAGTAAACAAAATTTTGATGACTACTTAAACGAGTCTTTAAATAACTTAAATAAAGACATAGCGCCCAATAAAGCACTTTGGCAGGGCATTGAGCATGCCCTCGTTACAGCTAAGCCACGTGCTACTAAAGCGCCATTATGGCCTAAATTAAGCGCTATTGCTGCGTGCAGCGCTGCGGCGTTGCTAGCAATCAATATATTTATGAGCAATAACGAGCCAAGCCAAGTGGTTGCTATGAGCGATTACTTTAAAGCACAAAAGCAAAGTTTATTAGTGCAGTACAAAAACCAGGATGCGCTTACCAATAACTGGCAAGCACAGTTACAAGAGCTTGAAGAAGCAGAGCAAGCAATTAAACAGGCACTTGAAAACGAGCCACAAAATCAGGCGTTACTGACCATGTTGGCGCAAGTTTACCAGCAACAACTCGACTTAATTAACAAGGTGCATGCACCGCGTTGGCAGCAAATATAGGGGAATAACATGAAAGCAATTTTACTTGGGCTAAGCCTATTACCACTGAGCGTTTTAGCGGGCGAAAAAATAGATAAACAAATAGAGGTGCCAAATGGCGGCACTATTTTTATTGAAAACCAACGCGGCGATGTAAACATAACTGGCTGGGATAAAAACGAGTTTAAAGTCTCCGGCGAGCTTGATGACAAGGCCGAAGGGTTTGAGCTTAAAACGACAGGCGATAAAACCGAATTTATAGTAAAAATGCCACGTAATTTGGGGTGGGGTAATAATGGCGATGGCTCTAACTTAACGGTATTTATGCCAAAAAACAGTCATTTAGAGTTTGCTGGCGTAAATGTGTCGGTGACTGCACAAACCCTTGAAAAAGGCGCTGAGGTTGATGTTGTTAACGGTGAAATCACGGTAAATGACATTAGTGGCATTGTTAAATTAAGCACCGTAAATGGCGATGTAAACGCACAAAACTTAAACGGCAATATTCAATTTGAAACCGTAAACGGTGAAATAAACGATAAGCAATCAAGCGGAGAGCTGCGCTTTAGCGCCGTAAATGGTGATATTAAATCAAGCACAACCGCAAACGATGTGCGATTAGAAAACGTAAATGGCGATATCGATTTTACATTATCAAGCATTAAAAGCTTACGTATCAATACTGTAAACGGCGAAGCTGAAATACACATCAGTGAGCTGTTAAAAGGGGCTGATGTACGCTATGAGTCGGTAAGTGGCGATGCGGATTTTTACTTCCCGCAAAGCGTGTCGGCTCAGTTTGAGATTAAAGCGCACGCCAATGGTAAAATTATTAATAAAATTACCAGCGATAAAGTAATTAAGGCTAAATATGGCCCTGCAAGCGATTTAGAGTTTAGTGCTAATGGTGGTAGCGCAAGTGTTGAAATGGATACCATAAGCGGGCGCATTGAGCTGCGTACTAAATAACGCTTAATACCGTTAATGATTACAAAAAGCAGGAAAAGATTTCCTGCTTTGCTATTTGCACAGCCCCGCCAAGTCGATAGAATAGAGCCATTCAATTTTAGTACTGTGAAGTTATGGCCAAACCAGATAAGCAAGTCGATACCCTTAAAGTCCCTCCCCATTCAATAGAAGCTGAACAATCTGTTTTAGGTGGCTTAATGCTTGATAACCAAGCGTTTGACCGCGTAGCAGAGCTGGTTGTTGCGCAGGACTTTTATACCCGCACCCATAAGCTTATTTTTGAAGCCATGACCGCACTTGCTGAAGTGGGCGATCCGATAGATTTAATCACAATTTCAGAAAGCCTTGAAAAAAATAACCAACTGGCAGGTATTGGTGGTTTTGCGTATTTGGCAGAAATAGCTAAAAACACCCCAAGTGCTGCCAATATTGATGCGTACGCTAATATTGTGCGTGAGCGCGCGGTAGTGCGCGAAATGATTGGTGTAGCGAACGAAATAGCCGAAGCCGGTTTTAGCCCAGAAGGGCGCACCAGCCACGACTTATTAGACTTTGCCGAGAGTAAAGTATTTAAAATTGCTGAGCAACGTACAAAAAGTACAGAGGGCCCGCAAAGCATTCATAATATTCTTGAAAAAACCGTCGATAAAATCGAAGAGCTATACCAGTCGCCGCAAGACGGTGTAACCGGTGTTAGCACCGGGTATGCTGATTTAGATAAAATGACAGCAGGTATGCAACCTTCTGATTTAATTATTGTTGCAGCACGTCCTTCAATGGGTAAAACCACCTTTGCGATGAACCTTGCAGAGCACGCCGCAATGACGCAAGACAAGCCTGTGCTTATTTACTCACTAGAGATGCCCTCAGAACAAATTATGATGAGGATGCTTGCATCGCTTGGTCGTATTAACCAAACCAAGGTACGTACCGGCCAGTTAGATGATGACGACTGGGCACGCCTTTCATCAACCATGGGGTTGTTGATGGAAAAAGGCAAAATGTATGTTGATGACGCATCAGGATTAACACCTACCGATGTGCGTTCACGTGCAAGACGTATAGCGCGCGACCACGGTGGTATTAGTATGATTATGGTCGATTACCTGCAGTTAATGCGCGTACCTAGCCTATCAGATAACCGTACTTTAGAGATTGCCGAAATATCACGTTCATTAAAAGCGCTCGCAAAAGAATTACAGTGCCCGGTTATAGCACTTTCGCAGCTAAACCGTACCCTAGAGCAACGTGCCGATAAGCGCCCAATCAACTCAGATTTACGTGAGTCGGGCTCGATAGAGCAAGATGCCGATTTAATCATGTTTATATACCGTGATGAGGTATACAACGAAGACAGTACAGAAAAAGGCATCGCCGAAATTATCATAGGTAAACAGCGTAATGGCCCCATTGGTAAAGTACGTTTAACCTTCCAGGGGCAATTTTCTCGCTTTGATAATTACGCGGGGCCAGCAGTTGATGATGAATACTAATGCGCCTAGCCACAGCCGAAATTAACTTAACCGCCCTTGCGCACAACTTATCGCAGGTAAAACATTTTGCGCCAAATAGCAAAATAATGGCGGTATTGAAAGCCAATGCGTATGGGCATGGCTTAGTAAAAATTGCTCAGCACTTAAGTAGTGCTGATGCTTTTGCTGTTGCCCGAATTGACGAAGCCCTTGCACTGCGCGCCGGTGGTTTAACAAAGCCAATAGTACTGCTTGAGGGTTTTTTTAATAAAGCCGACTTGCCTATTTTACTCGCGAATAATTTTCAAACCATAATTCATGATGAAAACCAATTAGCGGCACTTGAAAACGCCAAGCTTGATGCGCCAATAACATGCTGGCTAAAAGTAAATACTGGTATGCACCGTTTAGGTATAGCTCCTGAGCAGTTTGAAGAATTTTATAGTCGCTTGCAGCGCACACCCAATGCTAAAAGCACCATTAATTTGATGACCCATTTTTCGTGTGCCGATGATACGCATAATACGAAAACGGCGCAGCAAATTAGCTTATTTGATTCGCTTGTAAAGGGCATAGACCAAGCGCATTGTTTATCAAACTCGGCCGGTATTATAGCTTGGCCAGCAGGGCATGGTGATTGGATACGCCCAGGACTTATGCTTTATGGGGTGTCGCCAATGGCAGACTGCATAGGGCAGCAGCACAATTTAAAGCCGGTCATGCGTTTAACCACAAAAGTGATTGCAGTGCGTGATGTTGCCGCACATGAGCGAGTAGGGTACGGAGGCCGTTGGCAAAGTGACAAACCAACCCAATTAGCCGTAGTGGCTATGGGTTATGGCGATGGCTATCCGCGTCATGCCAAAGAAGGCACACCGGTTATGATTGCAGGGCAGCGCTACGGTATTGTCGGCAGTGTGTCTATGGATATGATAAGCATTGATATAGGCGCAAACGAGCATAATGTTAAAGTAGGCGATAGCGTTACCATGTGGGGACCGGAGCTGCCAGTTGAAGAAATAGCCCACTGCGCTGATACTATCCCTTACGAATTACTATGTAATATTACACCGCGCGTAAGTTATGAGTATCAGCGGTAGTTAATAAGTGATATTTATTCTTTAATAAAGTAAATGTCACTAAAGCCCATACGGGCAAATTCTTGATCACGAAAGTTACGTACAGCGGAAGAGCCTTTTGAGGTCATTTCTATTTGGCGTACCATGTTTAAGTAGTTCGTTAAATCAATACCTTCGGCAGCGGCAATAGCCTGATACATGTCGTGGTATTTGTCTTTTGCGAAGTTAATTTCGCGCGGTTGGTTTTTAAATGTATAGGTTATTCTGCGTGCCATAATAAGCTCAGCTAATTGAGTGTGAGTGTAATTTTACACTGTATTGAACTGGCATTGAACGATTTGTTGAAATCAAATAATTAAAAGTAGAGTTTAAAATGAAATTATCAGTAGAGATCAGTAAATACCCACTTCATCAAGATTACATCCCGTTTATTAAAGGTTTTATTGACCGCTTAAACGAATACGACAACTTAAAAGTGATCACCAATACCCTTTCTACGCAAATTTTTGGCGATTACGATTTAGTAATGCAAGTGCTAAACACCGAGATTAAACGCTCGTACGAAGAGTTTGGTAAGGCTATTTTTGTATGTAAGTTTTTATCTGGCGATTTGTCTCCAGCGTAATCGCCTTTATTTAACGTGTATTAAAAACGGTAACCTCACACATGGATTTTTTAACACAAACCTTAAGTGGTTTTACAGCAATGTCGCATTGGGAATATATTGCGGTAGGGCTGTCTATTGCTTATTTATTACTGGCAATAAAAGAAAGCCTATGGTGCTGGCCTGCCGCTTTTTTTAGCACGCTTATTTACACCATAATGTACTGGAATGGCGCGCTGCTTATGGAGTCGCTACTCAATTTTTATTACATGTACATGGCTGTATTTGGCTGGATGGTATGGCGCAAAGGTAAAGAAGATAATATTAGTATTACCTCATGGTCTACACAACGCCACGCCATTCTGATAGCCGCTACAAGCTTAGCGGCCATTATTATTGGCTATGTAATGCAAAACTACACCCATGCCGATTTTGCCTACCTAGATAGCTTTACAACCTGTTTTGCGGTGGTAACCACGTATTTAGTTGCTAAAAAAGTGCTCGAAAACTGGCTGTATTGGATTGTTATTGATGCGGCCTCTATGTATTTGTATTACGAAAAAGGCTATTACCCAACGCTCGCGCTATTTATTTTTTACACTATTATGGCCGCGTGGGGATTTAAAACCTGGTACGAAGAGTACGAGCAAAGCCAAGCTAAGCCATTAGCGCAATTATAACGCATGCACCGTAATCCAAATATTGCCGCGTTGTGTAGTGAGTTTGTAGCACCTGAGCACGTGCTACAAACCACTAAATTAGTGAATGGCTTAAGTAACGACAATTACCTAATAAAAACCGCACAGCAAAACTACTTATTAAAATGCTACAAATCGCATTGGCCTAAAATAGGGCTACAAGCCCAAACTGCACTTAGCCAGCATAACGTTTGCCCTAAACCCATTTGGCTCGATAAGGCTAACAGGCGTGCTGCATTTCGCTATATTTGTGGTGATATTGCTACTAATAATTACAGTATTGACCTAGTTGAAAAATTGGCACGCGTTCATAGTTACCCTCTAGCTACGCAGCCAATGGATATTGCAAAAGAGCTTATGTATTACGCTAATAGCAACATATATCAACAGTACAGCCGCTTAATTGAGGATACGTTAAATGCCATTAGTGACATGCCCTACAACAGTGGCTTTTGTCATAACGACTTAGTTAAAGATAATCTAATAGTCAATTTAAGCGGCATGTATTTGATTGACTTTGAATATGCGCAAACTAACGACGTGTATTTTGACTTAGCGGCGCTTGCGGTTAGCTTAGAGTTAAATACGCACGCAGAGCAAGCCTTGCTTGAGCAATATAGCGCCCAGCAAGCAACCCCCAGTGATTTTTATAGCGCTTATGACAAGCTACGTCACTTTAAAGTGGTATTTTTGGTACTGTGTATAGGGTGGTATGAGCAGCGCGACATAAATAATAGGTCAAGCACATTACGCGCGCAGCTAAATAAATTATTGAGCGATATGCACGGTTAAAGGCCGCCAAAACGTGCAGCAAGCTCTTTGTATTTTGCTACCTCGTCAGCATCAAATTGCGGTTCACCGTTTTCATCTTCAGACTTGGCAATAAGTAAGCTCTCTCGAGCAAGACGTTTTACACGCTCGGTTTTTACACCTAAAAACTCAGCCACTTGCTCAGTCGACATTAAACTCATAATTACATCCTCTATATAATCCGTAAGCATCCATAGTATGTTGCTAAACGGTTACTATTTTTTATCGAATACCAATAAATAGCTTGTTTTTTGCAAGTTGTGAAGTGTTTTATCAAAAACAGTTTGATTTATAGGCATATAACTCAATGATGCTGGTATTTATTTAAAGATCTCTTTATTATTGCCAGTGCTAAAGCATTGATATCGCGAGTTAGTGTTTTAGCAACAAATGTGCTCTTGTGGTGAAATGGATATCACGTGGCCCTCCGGAGGCTAAGTTCTAGGTTCGATCCCTAGCAAGAGCGCCATTTGCTTTTTATCATTTTCCTGTTTACGCCTAATCAAATTTAGTAGTCCTTTATAGTTATATAGTATTATCCTTAACTCAAAAAGTAGACTTTTATGCTTAAATAGTGCTATTTAGTAGGCATATTTAATTGTAAAAACGCTTTTACCATGCTCATCGCGTTACCCATTTCAGAGCTTACCCCAGGTATGTTTGTTGACAGTGTTACCAAACAGCAGGAAGGGCTCAATAGTATAAAAATAAAAACCAGTGGTTTAGTGCGAAACCAAGCAATTATAAAGCGCTTAGTAACAGAAGGCGTTTTAGAGCTGCTTATCGACTTTACTAAAGGCGATGCAGCCGTACCTGATAAGTACAGACCCAAGGCTGCTGTAGTAAAAGAGCCCGTTACATCCAGCAGCAAAGCTAAGCCGCCAGCGGTAAAACCTGCAATTACCCTTGAGCAAGAATTTGCTAAAGCCAGCATTAACTTTGAACAGCATAATCGCAAGCTGCAAGCTTTGTATGGTGATGTAACCACAGGGTTATCGGTTAATTTAACGGTGATTGACGAAATGGCTAACGATATAGTCAGCTCGGTATTTAGAAATACTAGCGCAATGACCATTTTAACCCGCATAAAAGACAAACATAGTTACAATTGGCGCCACATGGTTAACTGCGCTATTTTCACCGCTGTGTTCGCTAAATATTTAGGGTACAAAGAAGAAGCCGTACAGCAGCTTGCTATGGGCGCGCTACTTCACGATTTAGGGCAGGCTAAACTCCCGCAGGGGATTATTTCTAGACCAAGTAAGCTCACTAGCAGTGAAATGGATATTATTAAACGTCATGTCGCCCAAGGTTTAGGCCTGGTCAAAGGTGAAAAGGGCATTACCCCTCTAATACTCGACATGATAGTTAACCACCATGAACGATTAGATGGCTCAGGCTATCCGCGTGGTATTACAGCTGAAAAGCTTAGTCGCCCAGCGCGCATTATGGCAATTGTTGATGTGTACGATGCGCTAACAGCCGACAGACCTCATCAGGAGGGAGATGAACCCATTAATGCGTTACGTTATTTGTTAGCGCATAAAGAGCTATTTGATGCAGAGCTTGTTCAACATTTTATAAAATGCTTAGGTGTACATCCGGTAGGTACTATAGTCAAATTAACCAATGAGCGTTTAGCCTTGGTACTTGAGGGTAATAAGCTAAACCCAATAAAGCCAAAGGTTAAACTATTTTATAATGCAAAGCATGGCCATCACGTCACCCCTAAAGATCTCGATTTAAGCGAGCCAGATCAAAGTATAAAAATTGTATCGAGCATTAAGCCCCATGATTATCAAATTAATTTGGCTCGTTTGTTAAAAGAGCATTTGTTGAATTAGCTTTTTTACAGCGTTTAAGTTTTTCGCTCTTAGCAGAAATGTAAGCGCCTAAAAAACAGCTCGCCATTAACGTAAGCCATAGTAATGTTCCTTGCTCTACATGCAGTGCAATACAGCAAAAAGCTAACGACACTAATGCATTTAGCATGGCCCCCAACCAGTAATGGTTTACGGGGTTATCGCATTGGCCGGCCTGTGTGCAAGCACAATAGTTTGCTTTATAAAAACAATACACACTGGCGCCACAAAAAATGAGCCCCGCAATAATAAGTAATATGATCACCTATTTGCTTCCTTTGTGATTTTATAACGAGTTTAAAATGCACGGAATTACAAGTCAATCTAAATGATAATTAATTACAATTAGAGTATAAGCTCTAATAACACATTTCTGCTCCGATGAGTTTTAAATAGTTGTTAAAATGTGGTTAAAAAACGTGTTTTTTGGAGTTTTTTGTCGCTTTGTTACAGTTTTTTATAAAAAATTAAGGTAGTGTAGCCAAGTTTAAAATCCTAATAACAACACATAGATACCCAAACGCCTGTTTGGTTAAGGACACAACAATGAAATTTTCTAAAACTCTAATCGCAGCTTCGCTTGCGTTAGTATCTGCAGATACATTTGCTGCTGCGTTTCAGTTAGCTGAGCAAAACGCATCAGGCCTTGGCCGTGCATACGCCGGTGAAGCATCTATCGCTGACGACGCCTCTGTTGTTGCTCGTAACCCCGCATTAATGACTTTATTTAAAGATAAGCAATTGAGTGTTGCAGCTATTGCTGTAATTCCAGATGTGAGTTTAGAAGGAACCGGTAACGGATATGGTTTCGATAATAGCGTATTAAATGATGACAGTATCGCTCCTAGTGCGATTATTCCGGCTGCTTATTTCACTATGCCTGTAAACGATAAAGTATCGGTTGGTTTTGGCGCGTTTTCTAACTTTGGCCTTGCGACCGAATTTGATGATGACTATGCTGCTGGTCAAATTGCTGGTGAAACAGAAATTGTCACAGTGAACATGAATGCAAGTGTTGCTTATAAAGTATCAGAGCAGTTTAGTTTTGGTATTGGTCTAAATGCAGTGTATGCAGAGGCTAAAATTATTCGTAAATTCGGTGAAGTACCACCAGTAAACCCTGCAATTGCGTCTATTCCTGCAAGTGCCGATGCTGTTAACCTTGAAGGCGATGATATGGGTTATGGCTTAAACATTGGCTTAATGTATCAGTTAGATGAAAACAGCCGTTTTGGTTTTAACTACCGTAGCGAAACAGACATTACGTTTGAAGGTGAATACTCTAATGAGCTACCTACATTCATTGATGGTGGGTTGGACGGACAAATTGAGCTACCAGGCTCAGTTGAGATTACATTACCTGCAATTGCTGAATTTTCTGGTTCTCACCAGCTAGATGAAAAACTAGGCTTACACTACAGTGTACTATGGACCGGTTGGAGCAGCTTTGATTCGTTAGAGGCGCAAGTAACGAGTCCAACGGGTGATAAGTTTAGCGCATTTGAAAAAACGGAAGATTTTTCTGACGCACTTCGCTACTCGATAGGTGCTGATTACCAATATAGCGAAAACCTGTTATTGCGTGCTGGTTTTGCCTTTGATGAGTCGCCTGTATCACAGAAGCATCTATCAATTTCTATCCCTGATACAGACCGTTTTTGGTTCTCTTTTGGTGGTAATTACGCGATTGATAAAAACTCGAATGTTGATTTAGGTGTGAGCGTATTACGTGGTAAAACACAAACTTTCACTGAAACAGTAGAAAGTGACACTTTACCTCAGCAATGGTCTTTTGAATCTAAAGGTCACGCTGTACTAGTTGGCGCTCAGTACAACTACAAGTTTTAATGTAGAAGTGCTTTGTAGTTAAACACAAGGCACAAAAAAGCCGCTCACTTTAACAGTGAGCGGCTTTTTTAATGCCTATTAAATGATGTTAATAGGCATTTTATGAAAGTTTATAAGCTCTCTATTTTAGTTTTTTGCTCAAGTAGCTTGGTTTTAGCATCAGTGAACTCAGCTAATTTAGCATTTTCTTTTGCAAGTACGGCTTCAGGTGCGTTGTTAACAAACTTTTCGTTAGCTAGTTTGTTTTGCACTTGCGCTAGGCCTTTTTCTGCTTTTTCGAGTTGCTTGTTAATACGAGCAAGCTCGGCTTCAACATCGATTAAGCCCGCCATAGGGATCATAATTTCAAGGTTGCCAACATATGATGTTGCACACGCGGGTGCATCGTCTTTGTTTTCAAGCAGGGTGAACGATTCAAGTTTAGCAAGCGAGGCAATAAATGACTCGTTCTCGTTAATACGGCGCACATCATCGCTTGATGCGTTAGCCAGTAACACGTTAAGTGGCTTACTTGGGCTAATGTCCATCTCACCACGAATAACACGAATTGCTAAAATAAACTGTTTAACCCACTCTAAGTCGTCCATAGCTTGGGCATCAACGTTTGCCTCATTATAAACAGGGAAGCCTTGTACCATGATGCTGGTGCCTGCTGTTTCAAGCCCTGCAAGTGGTGCAACGCGCTGCCAAATAGTTTCGGTAATGTATGGCATCATTGGGTGCATTAAGCGCAGTAAGCTTTCAAGCACGGTTATTAGCGTGTTACGAGTACCGCGTTGCTGTGCTTCATTACCTTTAAATAATACCGGCTTAGTGAGCTCTAAATACCAATCACAGAACTGGTTCCAAGTGAATTCGTAAAGCGTGTTAGCGGCTAAATCAAAGCGGTAGTTATCAAGGTGCTCAGTGTAGGTTTTAACCGTTGATTCAAATTGGCCTAAGATCCAACGATCGGCTAACGAAAGCTCTTTTTCGGCATCGTTGAAGCCACAATCTTGCTCTTCTGTGTTCATTAATACGTAACGGCTTGCGTTCCATAGTTTATTACAGAAGTTACGGTAACCTTCTAGACGGTTCATATCCCAGTTGATATCACGACCGGTTGATGCCATTGCCGCAAGGGTAAAGCGAAGCGCATCGGTACCGTGTGCTTCAATACCATTTGCAAATACTTTGCGCGTGTCTTTTTCAATTTTAGCGGCAAGTTTAGGCTGCATCATGTTGCCAGTACGTTTTTGTACTAAATCTTCAAGCTCAATGCCGTCAATCATGTCCAGTGGGTCAAGTACGTTACCTTTAGATTTCGACATTTTATCGCCGTTGTCGTCACGTATAAGGCCCGTTACATACACTGTTTTAAACGGTACTTGCGGCTTACCATTTTCGTCTTTTATAAAGTGCAGCGTCATCATGATCATACGCGCAACCCAGAAGAAAATAATATCAAAACCCGTTACTAACACGTCAGACGGGTGGAAGGTTTTTAAATCATCCGTGTTCTCTGGCCAACCTTGCGTTGAGAACGTCCACAGCGCAGATGAGAACCAAGTATCAAGTACATCTTCGTCTTGGCTTAGCGCAACATCATCGGCAATGTTGTTTTCACGGCGAACTTCTGCTTCATCGCGGCCAACGTAAACGTTGCCTTCGCTGTCGTACCAAGCCGGGATACGGTGACCCCACCAAAGCTGACGTGAAATACACCAATCTTGTACGTCGTTCATCCACGAGAAGTACATGTTCTCGTACTGTTTAGGTACAAATTGAATATCGCCGTTTTTAACTGCATCTTTAGCAGGTTCTGCAAGTGGCGCAACACGTACATACCATTGATCGGTAAGTAGTGGCTCAATAACCACACCAGAGCGGTCGCCGTATGGAACGGTTAGGCCATGATCTTCAATTTTTTCAAGTAGGCCAAGTTCTTCAAATTCAGCAACAATGGCTTTACGTGCGTCAAAGCGGTCTAGACCGTGTAAGCGCTCAGGAATTGGTGCATCAAATTCAAGCTCTTTACCGTCAAAGGTGTATGTTTCACCTTGGCTAAGAATGGCAGCGTTTTTATCGAAAATATTGATCATTGGCATTTTATGACGCTTGCCAACTTCGTTATCGTTAAAGTCGTGTGCAGGGGTGATTTTTACACAACCCGTGCCTTTGTCTTTATCAGCGTGCTCATCTGCAACAATGGTGATACGACGATTTACGATAGGCAGTAAAATCTCTTTACCAATTAAATCTTGGTAGCGCTCGTCATCTGGATTAACCGCAACACCTGAGTCACCTAACATGGTTTCTGGGCGAGTTGTTGCTACGACAATATAATCTTTGCCGTCTTGTGTTTTAACGCCATCGGCAAGTGGGTAGCGCAGGTTCCACATGTGGCCTTGTTTGTCTTTGTTTTCAACTTCAAGGTCTGAGATAGCCGTGTGTAATTTTGGATCCCAGTTTACTAGGCGCTTACCGCGGTAAATTAGGTTTTCTTTGTGAAGACGAACAAAGACTTCTTTAACTGCTTCTGATAAGCCATCGTCCATCGTAAAGCGTTCACGGTCCCAATCAACCGATGCGCCAAGACGACGAAGCTGTTTAGTGATAGTACCGCCAGATTCGTTTTTCCATTCCCAAATTTTATTAATAAAATCTTCGCGGCCTAAATCGTGACGTGTTTTACCTTCTTCAGCGTGTAGTTTACGCTCAACCAACATTTGCGTTGCAATACCCGCGTGGTCAGTACCTACTTGCCATAATGTGTTGTTACCTTGCATACGCTTAAAACGCGTAAGGGTATCCATTATTGTATCTTGGAAGGCGTGGCCCATGTGCAAGCTACCGGTGACATTTGGCGGCGGGATCATAATTGAATACGGTACGCCTTGGCCAGATGGCTTAAAGTAGCCTTTTTGTTCCCAGTCTTGGTATAGCGACTGTTCAATATCTTGCGGATTGTAGGTTTTATCCATTACACAGAACCTTAAATAAGTACTTAAATTAGTTGGTTAGCTTTATCCTAAACGGCTAGCTATTAATCTCTTGCGTGCTGATATTGGCACCAAGTTGGCGCAGCTTTTTAAAGCGCTCACGAGCGGCTTGTTTAGCTACAGACTCTACTGGTACAAAATCAAAAACTTGGCTAAAGCGCCTAATAAAATCAGGCAGGTTATTAGCTAAGTTAATTAAAACGTTACGTTTGCCAACAGGAGGCGTGGTGCCTATTTCTACAGGCGCGCCGGCTTTTGGGCCTTCGCCTTGTAGGTTGTGAGGCACAAAACTGTCGGGATCAAATGCCCAAAGGGTTTCGTCAATGGCATAGGCAGTGTGTTCGTTATCAACAAAAATAAACACGCGGTTTCCCGAACGATACTGCTCTGCGGCAATTTGAGCTGCTAAAGCAAAATGATCATCAGGCTTAGCTTTTGATTCATCCTCTTGCTTTAGAACGAAAAATTGAGCATTCATGTTCATTGTATCGGGGTTTCCCATGACATTGAATGTGCACATAGTTGATACACATAAATTAAGAGGCAGATTTTGCCATATAACCAGGTTTGCTTCAATTAATACGCTAATAAATACAGCAATAAAAAAGGCGCCAAATGGCGCCTTAATATAAGCTTTGTAGGTTATTAATCGTGTGCAGCTTCGCTTACTCCAGCTCGGTTTAATAAATACTGAGTAAGCATAGGAACAGGACGCCCAGTTGCGCCTTTTTTAGCACCACTGCGCCACGCTGTACCGGCGACATCTAAATGTGCCCAGTTATACTTTTTAGTAAACTTAGATAAGAAACACGCTGCGGTAATAGTACCTGCAGAGCGCCCGCCTAAGTTTGTAAAATCGGCAAATGGGCTATCAAGTTGATCTTGATAGTCATCCCACAGTGGTAACTGCCATGCGCGGTCGCCACTTTGCTCAGACGCTTTTAATAAATCATGCGCCAGTGGGTTGTGATTTGAAAGTAAACCCGTAGCGTGTGCGCCAAGGGCAACAATACACGCACCAGTGAGTGTTGCTACGTCAATGACTGTATCTGGGTCAAAACGCTCAACATAAGTGAGTGCATCACATAATACTAATCGGCCTTCAGCATCAGTATTAAGCACTTCAACTGTTTGTCCCGACATGGTTGTTAAAATATCACCAGGGCGATACGCATTAGAGCTTGGCATGTTTTCACAGCCAGCTAACACGCCAATTACGTTAATAGGCAGCTGCATTTGTGCCAGTGCACGCATAGCACCAATAACACCAGCTGCACCGCCCATGTCGTATTTCATTTCATCCATGGCTTCGCCTGGCTTAATTGAAATACCGCCCGAGTCAAACGTTAAACCTTTACCTACTAGCACAATAGGCGCTTGCTCATCGCTTGCACCTTTGTAGTTAATAACCGACATAACCGATTCGTTATCACTGCCGCGACCAACTGCTAAGTACGAGTTCATACCTAGCTCGGCCATTTTTTCTTCGCCAATAATATCAACGGTGATGTTGTCAAAATTGTTAGCCAGCTCTTGTGCTTGTTCGCCTAAGTAAGCGGGATTACAAATATTGGGTGGCATGTTGGCTACGTCTTTACATAGCTTACTACCTGCGGCAATGGCTAAACCATGCTCAATAGCGCTTTCACCAATGGTCAGCTCGCGACGCGTGGGTACGTTAAACACAATTTTACGAAGTGGACGACGCGGGTCTACTTTTTTACTTTTTAGCTGGTTAAATGTGTATAAACAATCTTGTGTTGTTTCTACCGCTTGGCGAACCTTCCAGTAGGTATCACGTCCTTTAACATGTTGCTCTGTTAAAAAGCACACCGCTTCCATTGAGCCGGTTTCGTTTAAGGTATTAATTGTTTTAGAAATTATTTGCTTATATTGCTTATCATCAAGCTCGCGCTCTTTACCACAGCCAACAAGCAATACGCGCTCGCTTAAAACGTTAGGTACATGATGCAATAATAAAACTTGCCCCGGCTTACCTTCTAAATCGCCACGGCGTAGTAAATTTGAGATATAACCATCGCTGATTTTATCGAGTTGTTCACCAATGGGGGATAACCTACGTGGTTCGTAAACACCAACGACAATACACGCGCTGCGCTGTTTTTCTGGGCTACCACTTTTTACGTTAAATTCCATTGTTACTCCTGGTTGTGAGTCATATACGTTATTAATAGGGGCTAAAAAAATAAAATCTAGTCTTAGCTACGTAACTTATGTAGGGATAATCTTAATTTTAGCTGATTTTTTCTGACTCTTACTGTGTAATTGAACTTTATATGTTTAAGGGCTACTAATGCAACAATATATCGTGCACTTAGGTAGGATAATTAATTTTGTTAGCTTATAATAACGACTTATTTACCAGATAAAACTGGGTAAAATAGCTACTTTATTATCAAATTATCACTATTGTAGTGAAATTCTATGTTTAACAGGGGCGAGCATTGCTTATTTTTCGTTATTTGACCGCTGAGGTTTTAAAATCGCAGGTCGCCGTATTTTTAACTTTAATGACCATTTTTGTGTCACAAAAGTTTGTGGTTATTTTAGGTGATGCCTCAGAAGGGAGCATTCCTGCCAAATTAGTATTATCGATGATTGCGCTTAAATTGCCGCAACTAGCCTCGCTGATCCTGCCATTAAGTATATTTTTGGGCATAATTTTAGCCTACAGCCGCATTTACGCCGACAGCGAAATGACTGTGCTCAAAGCGTGTGGGGTGAGCGAATGGTACGTGGTTCGCGTCACTTTAATTTCGAGCGTGGGTTTGGCTATATTAGCAGCCTCACTGACCATGTACCTTGCTCCATGGGCCAGCGAGCAAGAGTACCAATTAAAAGAACAAGCTAAGGCCGATGCGGGTTTATCAGCCTTAAGAGCGGGGCGGTTTCAACAAACCGGTAACGAAAAAGCCGTGGTGTTTATTCATAACATTGAAAACGGCGGTAAAGAACTTAACAAAGTATTTGTAGCGCAGCTGCCCGATACCGAAAAAGATGACTTAGCGCGTTTAGTTTACGCCGAGCAAGGTGTGGTGGTAGAGGCTGTAAACGGCGAGCAGCAATTAGTGCTAACTGATGGTAAACGCTACGAAACCGATGGCCAAACACCGGCCCTTAATTTAACGCAGTTTGATGGCTACAGCGTACAAATACGCGAGCAAGAAATAGAGCACCAGCGCCGTAAATTAGAAGCGATACCTACTAATCAGTTATTACCACTTAACACCTCTGAGTCGATTGCTCAGTGGCAGTGGCGTATTGCCATACCGCTTTCTATTCCGTTACTCACCTTAATAGCAGTACCGTTAAGTGTGGTTAATCCGCGCCAAGGTAAGTTTGCTAAATTAGTGCCAGCCATTAGCTTGTACTTAGGTTATTTTATCTTACTCAATGCTGCAAAATTTGCTGTAGAAGATGGCAAAATACCGCCTTCAATCGGCTTGTGGTGGATTCACTTAAGTGCTTTGTTTATAGGCAGTTTATTAATTATAAAAGGTCGCCCACTAGGGGCCTGGCTTAAAGCCGTTGTAACAAAACGGGAGTTAAGCGCATGATGAAAACACTCGATTGGTACTTAGGCCGCAGCATTTTACAAACCACTGGATTTGCTTTGTTGGTGCTAGTAGGGATTAGTACATTAATTAAATTTATTGATCAGCTAAAGTCGGTAGGTCGTGGCAGTTACGATTTAATGACCGCTACTTTATATACTTTTTACAGTATGCCAGGCGACTTAGTTATATTTTTCCCGATGGCTGCGCTTATTGGTGGCCTAACTGGGCTCGGTGCACTGGCTTCAAATAGTGAGTTAGTGGTTATGCAAGCTGCGGGTATGTCGCGCTTACAAATTATAGGCTCGGTAATGAAAACCGCCGTGTTTATGGCAGTATGCATGATGGCCCTTGGTGAGTGGGGTGCACCCGAGGCGCAACAACACGCCAAAGAAATGCGTAATCAGGCAATACATGGTGGCGACGTGTTTAATGCACAAAAAGGCGTATGGGCTAAAGATGGCAATAACTTTATTAATATTGAAGATGTAGATCAAAGTGGCCGCTTAAACGGTGTACATATGTATCACTTTGACAAGTCACTCGATTTAACTCAAATCACTAAAGCTAAAGTTGCTATTGGCCGTGACGAAGGTTGGCTATTACGCGATGTAAATAAGGTTCATATTAGTGATGAGCAAATAAGCAGTGAGCACATAGATGAAGAGTTTTACCCATCGCAATTAACGGGCGAAAAGCTTGGGGTGGTATCGGTGAAACCTGAGTCGCTTTCGTTTACAGGGCTTTGGTCATATTTAGGGTACTTACAGCAAAATGAGCAAGATACCAGCACCTATGAGTTGGCTTTGTGGCGTAAGCTAATGCAGCCAGTCTCTGTTGCCGTTATGCTACTAGTTGCACTGTCGTTTATATTTGGCCCTTTACGTACCGTAACTATGGGCGCGCGCATCATTATGGGTGTAGTAACAGGGATTGTATTTCACTTAACAAATGAGATATTTGGTCCAGTCGTAATGGTTTATCAAATACCCGCAATTATAGGCGCGGTATTGCCAAGTGTACTGTTTATAGGCTTTGCTACATATTTAATGAATAAACGGGTATAGCCGTTTATTCATTGCATTAAAAAGGGTGACCAAGGGTCACCCTTTTTGCTTTTACTAATCTAGCTCGCGGTAAATACGCTTGTTTTCTTCTTTTGTAAGGGTAACGACCTCTGTTTTTGAAATATAGTCTTGTAGCGCTTTTTTGTTTTTAAAATCAATTAATACCACCAGATTACCTAATCCAAGCAGGGCACTTAGGCTGCGAACAATAGACTGCGGCCAACTAATTAAACATCCTTCGTTAGTTTGTACTTTTAAACGCCATGCGCGCATGCCAATAGTTTGCCCGCTTTTAGTCCAAAAGTAGCCAAAAAATACCAAGGCAACTGTAACAAGTAAGGCGCTTCGAACGCTTGAAAGCAATAACGATTCTTGAATAAGTGCCGATACATCCTCAGCTCCATTTAAGCTAATCACATCAAGTGTAATAAGCCCTTGTACGGCAAATAAATAGAGCACAACCGTTAACATAGCAAATGCAATAATGGCTAACGTATCGTAAACTAAGGACGCAAAGCGACGCCAAAACCCAGCACGTGGAAACTCACCCGACATAAATATACTCTCACTATTAATATGCGCGCTAGTTTAGCAAAAAAGCATCTAAATACTAAGCGCTATAGTTTAGCCTAACTGTTTTATGTATTTAGGGGGTATGGAGCTAACCTTATTTATTGTGGGCTGCCTAAATGTTAAGCGATTGATCAGGCTAATGTCATAAAACGCTTGCTGCCACCCCTATTGTTTGTATAATGCTTGGCATAGAGACGAAGGCACATAAATAATCCTTAGCTCTAAAGTGGTTTTTCTTTATCTTCTCGTGTTTAGAAGGTTAAAGAAAAATGATGCCAGCGTGATGAAATTGGTAGACATGGGGGATTCAAAATCCCCTGCAGCAATGCGTGGCGGTTCGAGTCCGCCCGCTGGTACCACTTTTTATGACCCTAACCAAATTGGTTAGGGTTTTTTTATGCCTGAAATTTGAGTGGGGCGGACTCGAGCGCCACTCAAGGTGGCGCTAATAACAACAACAGCCCACCTGCTGGGTGAGAGTGAACCGAAACGAAGTTTCGCAGTTACTCGAAGTGAGTTCATGGATGAACGATGGATACTGCTTCAGGGATGAATTAAGTATTCGTAATAAAATTTGTGGGGCGGACCCGAGCGCCACTGAAGGTGGCGCTAGTATTAGTTACAGCCCATCTGCTGGTACCTAGTACGAGTTATATTTGTTTTTTCACCACCGGCGGCACCATGCACGTTGCCTTGAAGATTTAAATTCATAATAAGGTTTGCAAGCTGGCAGTATTTCAAGCCATTATCCTAGTACTTGAACCAAGCTTGGCGTAAATGTGTTTTTAATAAAAATAAGCCAGCACAACAAAATACAGCGCTGTTAAAAAACAAAAACCAGCAACTAAGCTGGTTTTTGTAGGTTATGTGCTATTAGTTTTTTAAATCTATGCTGTATAGCGCAAAACCATTTTCGTCTGTTTTAAGTGGTGAGGTAGGCGCAACAGCAGGGAGTGTTTGTGCAATAGTAGCTACTTCATCAAGCGGTGATGTTCTAAACACAACATTTAGCTCTGTGCTGGTGGTCACAGTGCTAAAGCGCCAGTTATTATCGGCCGACGGGTCAATACTGCCTGTGCTACTTTTAGCGGCTTCACTAATAATGTAACTACGCAGTACACCGCGGTTTTCATCTGGGCCTTCAAATGTTTCACGGCTGATACCGTCAATCGCTGGGAAGTTTCCGCCACCTGATGCACGATAGTTATTCGTTACAATTAAAAACTCTGCCTCTAAATCTATTGCTTCACCTTGGTATTGCAAGTTAGTAATGCGCGAATTGTTTTCACTTATTAATACGCCATCGTTGTCGTATCGTTTTGGCTGCGTTACGTCAATTTCAAAGGTAAGGCCGTCAATAATGTCAAAGTTAAAAGTGGGAAAAGTGGTATCGAGTAGGTTTTGCTCAGCGCTGCTGTTTACATCAATCTGATTAAACTGACCCGCAGAGCGTTCAAGCCACTCTTTAACATCGCTACCTGTTACTTTTACCATACGAATAGTGTTTGGAAACACATATAAACTAACGGTATCTAGTAGGGTGATATCGCCTGCTTTTACATTGGTGTAATCTTCAATACCATTGCGGCCAGCTCTAAAAGGGGCTGCTGCCGAAAGCACAGGTAAGCCATCAAGCTCAGTGCCTTGAATAAACGCTTTACCCCACGCTATTTGTGCATCTGATACTATTTGAATTGACGGATCGTCTTGCACCAAAGCAAAAAAGCTATAAATAGGGTTTGAAATTTCAGCAAATGGTTCGCTTACCCAATCAATCGTTGCTTGGTGTTCAAGCTCAATGGCGGCAGCTACATCGGTATCTACAGCAGCTAAATCAATAAAGTCGCCGTTTTCATCTGTACCACTAATGGCGCGGGTTTCTACTTATGGGCTGGCCACTTCCCAGCCGCCTTCATCGTTTGGCTCAATAATTAAATCTATAACCCCTAAGTTATTGCCAAAAAATCCAGGCATAACAGCGGGTACGCCATTAAGTTTTCCGTTTACGTTATCAATACCCGCCGACTCATAGCCATCGTACGACGCATCACCGGGAAACAAACGGTGGTTATGACCAAACAATATGGCGTCTACGTCATCTACTTTAGACAGGTAAAGGGCCGTATTTTCAGCGAGGTCTTCTTGGGCGCTGGCTGTTAACCCAGAGTGCGGAATGGCAATAATAATATCGGCGCCTTGTGCTTTCATTTGTGGAATGAACTTTTCAGCAGTAGCAACAATATCTTTTGCAATAACCTTACCTTGTAAGTGTGCGCTATCCCACTGCATAATTTGCGGTGGGGTAAGGCCTAAGTAACCAATTTTAATTGTTTGTTCGTTACCGTTTATATCAAGTACTGCTTTGTCTTGAATGTAATACGGGGTGTAACGGTTTCCATCGTTGTCGTCATCATCCCCATCATCAACGTATACATTGGCATTAATATACGGGAAGTCGGCACCACTTAATGTGGCATCTAAAAACCTTAAGCCAAAATTAAATTCATGGTTTCCTAAGTTAGCTACATCGTAATCAAGTAAGTTCATCGCTTTAAAGGCCACATGGGTTGCGCCATTTAAAATATCGTCTTTACGTACAATCGCTTCGTAATCGCCAAGCGGGCTGTTTTGAATTAAATCACCATTATCAACCAGTACACTGTTTTGCACTTCATTTCAGGCTTCTTTTATAAGGGTAGCAGTATTAACAAACCCTAAGGTTTCTGATGGGGCTTGTGCAAAGTAATCGTAGTTAGATAAATACATGTGTATGTCGGTTGTTTCCATTATACGCAAAGTAACTGGTGCAGGCTCTGGTGTTTCTACAACGACAGGGTCGTTATTATCGTCATCATCAATGTCGCAGCCACTCAATGCGAGTGCAATAGTCAGTGCCAATGTTGATTTTAAAACGTGCTTTTTAGTGATTCGATTTTTCATGGTCATTCCGTGTAATTTAAAAAGAGTACAGTAAAAAAGGTTTATTAAAGTATGATGAACTAAAATGTGAATCCATATTTACATTTTTAGGTGGTGCTATTACAGTAAACAGTGTTTTAGTATTACTTTCAAACTTGTGTGCCTTAGCGCTCGCAGTAAAAAATAAATTTAAAAATGGTGTAGGCTATAACTTGTCAGCACTTTTCGATAACACTAAATCGGTTGTTGGGCTTTATACCAATCCGAAAAAATACTTAATCATTTTGAGAGGCTAAACGTGTCGCTATCTGCGTTAAAAAACTCTTATTTAGAACAACTAAATAGCGAATTTTTTGCCTTGCTATCAACACGTTTATCCATCCTCAAAATAGGTCACTTAATTATGCGAATTGATATTATAAAATAATAAAGGTAAACAGGATGAAAAAATCACTACTTTCAGTGGCATTAGGTTTTGCTGCACTTAGTGCGTTTAACGCACAGGCAAACCTTGATCAGCACGTTAAAAGTGTAGAGCAGCAGGTAATTGAATGGCGACGCGACTTTCACCAAAATCCTGAACTGGGTAATCGCGAAACGCGTACCGCAGGCATTGTGGCTAAACACTTAAAGTCGTTAGGTATGCAAGTACAAACCGATATTGCTTACACTGGTGTTGTCGGTATTTTAAAAGGTGCAAAGCCCGGTCCTACAGTCATGCTTCGCGCTGATATGGATGCACTACCGGTAACAGAAAAAACAGATGTGCCATTTAAATCAACCAAAACCACAAATTTCCGTGGCGTTGATGTAGGTATAATGCATGCCTGTGGTCACGATACGCACGTAGCTATGCTAATGGGCGCTGCACAGGTACTGGCAAACATGAAAGATGAGCTGCATGGCAACATTATGTTTGTGTTTCAGCCTGCTGAAGAGGGCGCACCTTTAGGCGAAGAAGGCGGTGCAGAGCTAATGCTTAAAGAAGGCATTTTTACCAAATATAAGCCAGATGTTGCCTTTGGCTTGCATATCACTTCAAGCCTGCATACGGGTAAAATTGGCTATCGAAGTGGGCCGTTTATGGCCAGTGCCGATCGCTTTGAAATAACCGTACACGGTCGCCAAGCACATGGCTCAGCACCATGGACAGGCGTTGACCCTATTGCTGCCGCTGCGCAAATTGTAACGGGCGTTAACCATATTGTGAGCCGCCAAGTAAATATAACCAAAGAGCCGGCTATTGTGTCGTTTGGTAAAATTGCCGGTGGTGTGCGTAATAACATTATTCCTGAAGAAGTTGAAATGGTTGGCACTATTCGTAATTTTGATATGGATAATCGCGCGCAAATCTTTGAAAATATTAAAACAACCGCTACGCATATTGCCAAGTCGTCGGGGGCAACGGCCGATGTGCATATACACGAAGGTTACCCGGTAACGGTTAATAACCCTGAGCTTACTGCGCAAATGTTACCGAGTCTTGAAAAAGTAGCTGGTAAACAAAACGTGCAAGAAATGGGTAAAATAACCGGCGCAGAAGACTTTTCGTTTTATGCATTAGAAATACCCAGTGTATTTTTATTTTTAGGTGGTACACCTGAAGAACAAGACTTAAAAACGGTAGCAAGTAACCACTCACCGTATTTTTACGCCGATGAATCGTCGTTTAAAGTGGGGACCAAAGCGCTTAGCCAATTAGCGGTAGATTATTTAAATAGCCAAAAATAACGACATAGCTACCCAGCGAGTTAAGTAATTGCTAGCTGGGTTTTACTATTTATATTTACAAGCTGCACAGTGCGTGCGCTTTAAACCAACATGGTTGAATGTATGTCTGAACACCCTTTTTTGGTGCCCAAGCAACAACGTAGCCAACACACCCAAAAAAAACTATTAAAAGCGCTAAATCACAGTTTAAAAAGTAAGTTTTTTGAACACATAAGTATAAAAGAGCTGGCTGATTACGCCGAGGTGTCGGTTGGTACGTTTTACCGTCGCTTTAAAAATAAAGAGTCGCTGTTGCCTATGCTGTATCAAGACTTTGGTATTGCATTAGATAATTGGGTAACCGAGCTTGAGGCACAGCACTATGAAAACTTAGATGCTGTAGTTAACACTTTATGCCATAAAACGTATGTGTTTTTATTATCACAACAGGGAGTATTTAGAACGCTGCATTTAAATTCGCGTTTACACAGTGAGTTATTAGGCACTGATAAACACATAAACAGACGAGTTATTTATCAGCGTTTAGCACAATTAATTAGCCAAACCGATACCAAAGTGAGCGAAATGGCGGCAGGTACAGCAGTATTTTTAATTGTTAGCTCATTGCTTGATAAAGTACTTTACCACGATTTAACCCCTGCGATTGCGTGTGATTTATCGGCGCAGCAATACGCGCAAGAGCTGCCTAAAATTATTTTAGCTTATTTAGGGCGTGTTGATCTTTGATGGTTGAATTTGCAGCAGTATGTTTGGTTTTTAGGCAAGGCAGAGCCTATGAAGTGTGGTTATTCCCCATAAATAGGCGATAACGCTGCATAAATGCCAAACATGCGCTGCCCTTCGGGTTCTGCCTAGGGGCGATAAACTCTTTGTTGCTCGGG
>NZ_PNCT01000158.1:0-356 GCF_005887365.1 Pseudoalteromonas sp. S3785
GTGGATTCATCTAGCTAGTAATCGGATAAATTATCTTCCATCTCAGGAGCAATATGTGGTTATACATTCAACAACTTACTAGAGTCGGATTTACCTTGGCCTACTTTATTGCCATTGTAGCTGTACCAAGCACCTGCTTTTTCAACAATTTTATGCTTAACACCTAAATCAATTAACTAACCTTGTTTAGAAATACCTTCACCATACATAATGATGAAATCAGCTTGCTTAAATGGTGGTGCAACCTTGTTTTTAACAACTTTATCAAGTGTTTCGTTACCGACTACCTCATCGCCTTCTATTACAGAGCAAATGCGGAGAATATCAATACGAACTCACGCGTAAAATTTAAGTGC
>NZ_PNCT01000159.1:0-216 GCF_005887365.1 Pseudoalteromonas sp. S3785
GCGCACCTCCGCTACCCCTGTGGTGGATAAGCCTATGGCTTAAATGCACCAGCCCCCAGTTATTAACAGTAATAGGGCCGATTCAGAAATCGCTATCAACGCTGCAAGGGAGTGGAAAGAACAAAGAGCAGGCTATTGGTGATTCCAGAGCCGATAATGGTGAGTTTTCTGAGCTAAGTTATTTAGCTATCGTAAAAGGAATAGGCAAAATGTTGG
>NZ_PNCT01000160.1:0-223 GCF_005887365.1 Pseudoalteromonas sp. S3785
AAAACTATCGCGCTGCCGATATTGATGCAAGCTTTTACGCGTTAATCATTCCTGATCACCCTTTAACACTCGGCTCTGTGTACAACCCAACAGATATATTAGAATTTAGAATTCAAAACTCAAGGCGTACACAACTCAAAACCGCGCTAACAAACGGCCACGAAAACCCGTTATTTACCCAGCTAACGCTTAAAATAACCCCGCCGCAGTTAAGCAATTTATT
>NZ_PNCT01000161.1:0-341 GCF_005887365.1 Pseudoalteromonas sp. S3785
TTTGCATCACGCTAATTGCTTAATTTATTTATGTGAAGTTATACACCGTATGACAGTTAAGAGATGTAGAAAATTTCATAAATATTTAGTTTTACATTAATTATAAAGTACTATTTACGCATGACTGGGCTGCTGTAATGTGTCATTCTAGCTACTGACATCCTAGTGTCGGCGTTTAAAATAAAAACTAACGCTAAATTATCATCATCAACTCAACAAGGATAACGATGATGACTAACGATATATTAACTACAAACCGACTTGGTTATAAATTCTACTTTCAAGATGGCGAGAACCTAATTGCCTGTTTTGGTAGTTACTTTTCTGGTAAAGAAGAAGTG
>NZ_PNCT01000162.1:0-218 GCF_005887365.1 Pseudoalteromonas sp. S3785
TTACTAAATCACGCGACAAATAGATAGCATGGGCTTGTTGCTTGAAACGTTGATACAATGCATCATCCGCAATGGCCAGTTGCGCCTTGGCAGTGCGGTTGTTCGTTATATTCGCGAAATTCATAGCCGCCGAACACAAAACCATGTGGTACTTGTTCTACAATGGTATCGTGGCCCTGAATTTGGTACGTGCCCAGCGGGATTTTATTGGCAGGCTC
>NZ_PNCT01000163.1:0-344 GCF_005887365.1 Pseudoalteromonas sp. S3785
CGTATAATACCAATCCGCAATAATACTTAATCATTATCAGGGGCTAAACGTGTCGCTATCGGCGTTAAAAAATTCTCATTTACGACTGCATGGATGCAGCAGGTAGAGCAATGCAGGAGCAATTGCCGAGAACAACTAACTAGCGAATATTTGCTTTGCTATCAACACGTGTAGCGATCCTCAAAATCGATCTCTTAATTATGCGGATTCGTATAATTACCCCTACGGCCATGCTATTTAGCATGGCCGTTTACATTGAATAGCTGATGATATTTACGATTAGGATTTATGGATACTAGGCCTTTATCCTATTTTTGTTGCCGGTACGGGATTTTACTCTATTG
>NZ_PNCT01000164.1:0-355 GCF_005887365.1 Pseudoalteromonas sp. S3785
AATTGAAAACAAAGACTGGCAAGCCATTGAAGCGCTTGCTCGACAAGCATGTGAAGTTAAATTGGAGTCTAAAAATGATTAATTTAGCAAGTAATGGCGATGGCCGTATCGCTCGCAATGTATTACGGGCACTTTACGAGTCAGCACAAAACACTGAGATTAAAATTGTAGCAATTAACGATTTAGCACCGGCTAACGTAAAAGCGCATTTAACACAATTAGACTCAGTACATGGTCAATTTTCTCAAATAGAAACACTTGAAGAAAACACCATGTTAATTGGTGACGACGTAATTACTTTGACGCAAGATCGTTACCCTGCAAACTTACCGTTGAAAGAGCTTAACGTAGATAT
>NZ_PNCT01000165.1:0-262 GCF_005887365.1 Pseudoalteromonas sp. S3785
TTATAATGCATAAAACCAATTCGCACTACACCGCCTTTATCAAGCACACCTAATTGCTTACATACGCCTTGTGCATAAAAATTACCATCACACACACAAAGATGCTGTTTGCCGTAAAACTCAGACACCTCCCGCGGCTCTACCCCTTCAAAGGTGAAAGCAAATGTAGGCGAACGTACGTTTAAGCGCTCAAGGGCATCAATGGCAAATAGCGGAATAGGAGGGTAATTTACTATACTCGTTAAAAATTACTGACTTAGCG
>NZ_PNCT01000166.1:0-349 GCF_005887365.1 Pseudoalteromonas sp. S3785
CCTTGCTCAGCAAATAAGTCTATAAGCTTTTCTTCTAATGCGCGCGTTATACCTTGGTACATATCTTTTTGTTTGGGCTCAAACTCAAACACTTATAGCAGCTCTTTTTTTTGTGGGAGCTCTTTCGCTACCTGCGCTTTTGTCCGGCGTAATATAAACGGCATACTAAGCGACTTTAGTTGCTCAGCGAGTTCTGAAAAAAATAGATCCTATACCTATAGCTGCCCCTGCTTTAATAAATCTTCTGCGAGATACCTTGGCGCCTTTCTGCTTGAGTACCGTTAAATATCTACGTTTTACGCTTGTATAATTTTCAAGCAAAATCATCTAAATCAGCGACAATTATTAT
>NZ_PNCT01000017.1:0-512 GCF_005887365.1 Pseudoalteromonas sp. S3785
CCATCAAGGTCTATAAGTTCAGAAACGTGAATTAGTGGTAAGTCATCACCTGGGAAGTCGTACTCAGAAAGAAGTTCACGAACTTCCATTTCTACTAGCTCAAGTAGCTCTTCATCGTCAACCATGTCACATTTGTTCATGAATACAACGATGTAAGGTACGCCAACCTGACGAGAAAGTAGGATGTGCTCACGTGTTTGTGGCATAGGGCCGTCAGTCGCAGCTACTACTAAGATAGCGCCGTCCATTTGAGCAGCACCGGTGATCATGTTT
This sequence comes from Pseudoalteromonas sp. S3785, assembly GCF_005887365.1. NCBI lineage: Bacteria > Pseudomonadati > Pseudomonadota > Gammaproteobacteria > Alteromonadales > Pseudoalteromonadaceae > Pseudoalteromonas > Pseudoalteromonas sp. S3785. Next base: position 274 of record NZ_PNCT01000017.1, read on the forward strand.
TTAACATAATCGGCGTGTCCAGGACAATCTACGTGTGCGTAGTGACGAGTTGGTGTATCGTACTCAACGTGAGAAGTTGAGATTGTGATACCACGCTCGCGCTCTTCTGGAGCGTTATCGATTGATGCGAAATCTTTAGCAACACCGCCGTATACTTTTGCAAGTACGTTAGTGATTGCTGCAGTTAGTGTAGTTTTACCGTGGTCAACGTGGCCGATTGTACCAACGTTTACGTGAGG
>NZ_PNCT01000167.1:0-380 GCF_005887365.1 Pseudoalteromonas sp. S3785
GCGCCCCGTTGGGTGCTCGTCGTGCTGGTGATGAGGAGAGATTATGGAAACCTCATAACGCTGTCAAACGGAATTATGGGAAAGTCATAACAATTTTGCAAGAAAATGACTTTTCGAGAATCGCGCCCATACTAAAGTAGGAAGCCGTTCCTACTCACGCAGGGGCGTTTTGCACGACACAGTTACAGATTGAAACATGTTGTTAACACAAGAGGAACGAAGCGGTGATCCAAAATGAGAATTGCTGCGGTGAGAGTGACAACAACAAATTAAATTCTCACCGCCTGGACTGGGAGGGGCAAATTGACTCATCGTATGCCGCGCCCGAGAGCGCGGTGCCAACGCTCGTCCAAACCACGTAAGCAGAAATCGGAACCTGA
>NZ_PNCT01000168.1:0-271 GCF_005887365.1 Pseudoalteromonas sp. S3785
AGCCAAGGTACGGGTCTTGGGCTTGCTGTAGTAAGTTCTGTGGCAAACGCGCATCAAGGACGAGTTGAAGTGGTTAATAATGCCAATGGTGGTGCATGTTTTAGTTTATTGATGCCAAAATGCACGACCTCAAAGCAGGAGAAAACAGAATGAGAATAACAATACAGGTAGTATAAGAAGATGCAGGATTAAGAGAAGCACTCATAAACTGGTTATAAATCAAATGATTTGCCTCACTTGAAGCTAAACGTGTTTCTACAGCAATCGAACT
>NZ_PNCT01000169.1:0-273 GCF_005887365.1 Pseudoalteromonas sp. S3785
GCGACGGTCTAGACGTGCATAAGCAAAATAAGGACACACGCCCGTAATTCGACCTGCTGATGCACGACGTTGAGTATCAACCATAAAGATTAGTTCCAGTAGGTTATCGTTAGTAGGTGCACAGGTTGATTGCAAGATAAACACATCCGAGCCACGAACATTTTCATTTATTTGAACACTTATCTCACCGTCGCTAACCAGGCCCACCACAGCATCGCCGAATTCAATATACAAACGTTTTGCACATTTTTGAGCTAAGTCAGGTGTTGCGTT
>NZ_PNCT01000170.1:0-214 GCF_005887365.1 Pseudoalteromonas sp. S3785
AAAGAATTTCAATCTGCTGCACCAATCATTACTGCCCACTATGAAACCCGTGAATACAGCCGCGCTATTAGTGAAATTATGGCCCTTGCCGACAAACAAAAAGAATTTATTGATGCCGAAGCACCTTGGGTACTTATTTAAGATGAAACAAAACAACAAGAAGCGCACGAAGTGTGGTCGCTTGGCCATAACTTGTTCCGTGATTTAATTACCT
>NZ_PNCT01000171.1:0-292 GCF_005887365.1 Pseudoalteromonas sp. S3785
CATTTAGCGACCTCTTCAGGTGGGCCTGCAATGAGTTTTTCACCGCCGCCAGCCCCGCCATAAGGGCATAAAGCCACCCCCCAGACTGCGCGTATAACCACATCTAATTTATGCTCACTCACTACTATGGAAATACCGTGAACACGCAGACGATGTAATACCACAAGTAGTTGTTCAATATCGGCAAAGTGAAGGCCGGTTGGTGGCTCATCAAGTATGTAAAGAGTTTTACCTGTATCGCGGTTAGATAGCTCACGAGCCAGTTTTACACGCTGAGCTTCACCACCAGAGA
>NZ_PNCT01000172.1:0-232 GCF_005887365.1 Pseudoalteromonas sp. S3785
AGCGATGGCCACTTTAAATAGGAATTTTTCTAACTCGTAAAGACTCTAATTAATCGCCTACAAACCCTTTAAGCTTTACTAGTGCTTGACCTTCGCTACTATATTTACTCGAATACACGTAACCTACACCACGGCGAAGCTGTAACCCTATATCCCATATCCAACCCTCTTCTTCCGCTGTTGAAATTGTGAGAGATGCAATACTCACATCTACATTAAAATAAGGGACTTG
>NZ_PNCT01000173.1:0-264 GCF_005887365.1 Pseudoalteromonas sp. S3785
AAGGCCTTCTTCAATTGCTACCCACCCGTTATTTCTGACAGCAACATGAACTTCAACCTTATTGGCAATGCCTTCTTTTACTTGTAACACATAGTCTTTATATTCCAGTCGGATCACGACTTTCTCTGGCCCCATAAGCGCCTGATTACTACTGAGTTCAAGGGCTGTATTTAAAAGCATGCGAGGTCGCAGTAATCCTGAGTTATTAGCAAAGCTTGCGGTTACTTCAACACTGAGGGTAACCGAATCAATACGGGAACTTAT
>NZ_PNCT01000174.1:0-266 GCF_005887365.1 Pseudoalteromonas sp. S3785
GTTGGTTAACTATTGTGTTATATGCTGATTGCTCTTGCTTTGCGCCGACTTTGGTATAAAACTAATCGTTAAACAGGGGGCGAATATCGCCATAATCACAGTATTTAAAAAGTAACTGCTGCGCCCTTAACGAGCCTGATGAATACACATAGAGTGCGGTGCCTAGATCGTGCTGAGGTTGTAAAAACTCAAACGCAGCTGCGTATAAAAGGCCTTTAAAATCACCGTGCTCGTCGCCCGTTAGCCAACTTAGCCCTTGTTGTTGC
>NZ_PNCT01000175.1:0-257 GCF_005887365.1 Pseudoalteromonas sp. S3785
AGTCCAACGGGTGATAAGTTTACCGCATTTGAAAAAACGGAAGATTTTTATGACGCACTTCGCTACTCGATAGGTCCTGATTACCAATAATGCGTCAACCTGTTATGCGGTGCTGGTTTTGCCTTTGTTGAGTCGCCTGTATCACAGAAGCATAGAACAATGTCTATCCCTCATACAGACCGTGTATGGATCTCTTTTGGTGGTAATTAAGCGATTGAAAAAAACTCGAATGTTGATTTACGTGTCAGCGTATTACG
>NZ_PNCT01000018.1:0-22510 GCF_005887365.1 Pseudoalteromonas sp. S3785
TAGGTAATTTTTCACAAAGAGCTTAAGAGACGCTCCGCTTTAGAGGGTTGAAGAACAAAGTTATTAAGCAGCTTGGCCAATGGCTTCTCATTTGCTTCTTTGTGCACATGATCTTTTAAAAAGAAGCTATGCTTTTAACGTGAGAAGCAACGCTCTAAAGTAAATACACGCAATTTCACTTTACTCACGGTGGTGAGGTTAAATAACTAATAGCTGAAATATTTTCCTAAACAAGAAAACCTATTTACAGTACTTTTTAAACATCCAGTTATTTCTGGCAGATTCAAATTGTGCACCAAACTGAAGAGACAAACATAAAGTAGGGAGTGTATCTGTTTGCTTAGCTATCTCAAACGCACGTGAAAATTTATAACCATGTTTGGCTGCAAGGCTAAGCTCGCTAACATACAAAGCTTTATATTTTGGAGGGAGTTGCTGCCAGTTAACAAGCGCTATTTCAATAACACCTAAATGAACATCTATTTTATAAGGGCCTACTTTTTTAGCCTGCTGAATATAACCAAACACACGATCGCTTGGCCCGTCTTGGTAACTTGTTACTTTAGCTAAGTCTATCCATGTTTCGGCCCACGACGTTCTGTACTTTAACGAATTTAGAAGAGATGACTCTACTTGCTTATATACTTTAGGAGCGCTTTCAACGTTTACATTATTTTTAGTTAGGCTAAGCATTTTTATATACGCACTTAGCTGCCAATAATGCGCTTGGAGAGGCTCAAGTTGTGTGGCGAGTGTTATTGCATCGTTTGCCAAGCTAAGCTCTTGAGGTGTTAGTAAATCACTTGGCTGTTTTAGCGTATTTAATGCATTAAAATACCACGCATTAGCGCGCATACTTTGTATGCTTTCATAACTTATAAATAAAGTAATAATTGCAAGCAATGTAATTTGAGTTAGCCTTTTTAAATTACTCATCAAACAAAGACTCTGTTAAACGCTGTGGATTGTTAACAAACAAGTTATGTGCTTCTGGCTCACCTATTAAATCGGTAACGAGTCTTTTTGCATTACTTAATAATGGAGGCCTGCGTTTGACTGAATGGGCATCGCTTGCAACATAACTAACCAAGCCCTTTTGTAGCATATCGATACTAATTGCTTTAGCAGTATCGCCCCACGCCCCTTCTATGCTTGAGGCTGTTAGCTGAAAATCACAACCTAACTGTTTTAAACGCTCAATATAAAATGGGTTTGCTTGGATATCTCTGTTGCGTTCGGGGTGAGGAATTATCGCTTTTATATTTTGCTTAGATAGCCAATTTATAAACTTATCATAGCCTTGCGGTACGTGGGAATGCGGTAACTCTAACAACAAATAATTAACCGAATCTAACGCACCAATAAAAGGTAACTGCCCTGCCATAACCATCGCCATTAATTCAATGTCGAGCCTAACCTCTGCAGCTACCGCAAGCTTTAAATCAATACCTGCATTTAAAGCCTCTCGCTTTAAAACCTCAATGTCATTATTAAGTGCTTTTGCTGAGTTATTAAATCGGCCTATATGAATATGTGGCGTTGCCACCATGTGTGTTATTCCATCACTTTGCGCCATTTTTAAAAGCGCTAAAGACTCGCTTAAATCTTTAGCGCCATCGTCAATGCCTGGCAAAATATGAGAGTGGATATCAAACATAAATTTTTAGCAATTAAGAGGTAGGTTGCTCGGGTTTTTGCGAGTAATCGTAATAATCGTAATAACCATGGCTATGCTCATCTTTACTTTTACTCATATCAACTTTATTTAGCACAATACCGGCAACATGCGCTTTAGACTCAAATAAACGCTCTATACCGGCTTTTATTGGTTTAATACGTGTAACGTCCGATTTAACTACATAAATTACCGAATCAGCACTTTGTGAAATAACAAGTGCATCACTCACTGCTTGAGTAGGCGGCGTATCAATAATAATATGATCGTACTTAGTTTTTAGCACATCGAGCACTTCGTTAAAGCGCGAGCTTGATAGCAGTTCTAACGGGTTACTAGGAATTTGCCCACTAGGCATAATAGCAACACCCGATTGCCCATCAACATGCACACACTCACTAAACTGCTCGGTGCCTATAATTAAATTACTAAGCCCAGGGTGAAATACCGGTATATCAAAACGCTTTGCTATACTTGGTTTACGCAAATCGGCATCAATAAGTAATACTTTACCCATCTGCGCAAGCGACATTGCTAAATTAGCAGAGGTAGTTGTTTTACCCTCCCCCGGCGAGCTGGATGTAACTGCAATAACTTTATGGTCGCGCTCTAACTGAGTTAACAATAAACTAGTACGGAATGTACGCACAGACTCTGCAAAACGTCTGTAGTTATCGTCAAGGTAAGCATGTATTGGGAATACACTCTTTTTAGGCATAGGCACATTAGGTAATAAACCTAACATACGCTGAGCGAGCTTCCCCTCAACATCGTTTTTAGTTTTAACGGTATCGTTTAACGCATCAAATATAAAGCTCATTACAACTGCAAAACCAAAACTTGCAACAAATGCCAAAATAACAATAAGTTTTTTATTTGGTTTAGCTGGGTCTTTAGGTGCGTAGGCACGGTCGGTAAATCGTGCAGCAGCAGAACTAAAGTCGCTTGTTACCTCGGTTTCTTTTGAGCGAGATAAAAACGTATTAAATATATTACGGTTAGTTTCAACTTCACGTTTTAGTTGGTTATATTTGGTTTCTTTACGGGTAATATCTTGATATTCAGCGCGTATTTTAGCCAAGTCACGCTCAAGCGCACTAACAGTTCGTGTTATTCGGTTTAGCTCTTTTTCAATACCGGTAATAAGGCCTTTAATTTGTTTATTTAAGTTACTTTTTACGGTAGCAAGCTCTGCTTTAGCAGAAATTATTTTAGGGTGCTTAGGGCCATATACTTCGCTTAAATCACTTAGCTTACGCTCGACTAATATAACCTCTCGCTTGACATCTTGTATTACTCTATGAGAGGTAATTTCAGGCATGCTGCCTAATAACTCTAAGTTATTATTACCATATTCACTAATTACACGGTTAATGCTTTCTAGGTTGTTTTTTTCGTTTCGTGCTTCTACTAATTGCTGTGATATTTGCTCAAGCTCTTGCGTAGCAAGGCCCGCTATCCCTTCAATATCAACTAGTTTTTGCTGCTCTCGGTAAGCCTGTAGGCGTACTTCAGAGTCATCTAACTGAACACGCAGTTGTGACAAACGCGTGTTTAGCCAGCTAGATGCTTGTTGCGTAATGCCCATTTTTGCACGCATTTGGCTTTCTATATAAACTTCCCCCACAGTATTAGCAACAATTGCCGCTAACTTCGCGTCGCTTGATTCAAAGCTCACTTTAACTAACTGTGTTTTACGAATAGGCGAAACAGAAAGGCGAGACTTAAACTCAGCTAGTAAACCTAACATTTCACGCTCAGCTTGCTCTTCAGCAGAATATACAGTGGCTTCTTTTTTGTTTAAAAAAGGCAAGTAAGATTTTATAGCCTCTTTAACTTCACTAATAGCCGAGGGTTTAGCAGTAAAATCTTTATGGTTTTTTAAATCAAGTTTTGTAATCACTTCGCGAGCAATACTGTCAGATTTTATAACCTCAAACTGAGTTAGGTAATACTCTTTTTGATTTGAGTCTAAGCCGTATATCTCCTCAAAACTAACAGCTTTTGCTTGCTCTGCTTCAATTAACAAAGTAGCCGTTGCTACATACTTAGGCACTAAAGTAAGGGTAACCATAATAGTTAATAAAGTAACCACGGTTGCAAAACCTAAAATACGCCACTTTGCCCGCTTTAGCACATTGAGGTAGGCACTAAAGTCAATTATTTCTTCATTATTTACGTTATCGTTTATTTGGTTCATTAAATACTGCCTTGTAAACTGCTTAAAACAAGCGTTGTTCAATTTTTATAGTATCGCCCGCTGCAATTTGGCTATTTAAACTACCTTTTTGTTGCTGCTGTTTGGTTTGCTCTTTAAAAATATAAATTTTATCGGTAGATGCGCGCTCGGTTAAACCGCCAGCAAGGGCTATTGCTTGGTTCACTGTCATTGCGGGTTGGTAAGGGTAAGCGCCAGGGTTTTCAACCTCGCCATGTATATAAAAAGGGCGGTATTCTATAACTTGTACATACACATTGGGGTTTACTAAATAATCGGGCTTTAAACCTTCGGTTATAACTTGCTCAACTTCTGAGGTGTTTAAACCTGCAAGTTTAACTTTACCTAAAAATGGGTAGTTAACCTCACCACTGTTACCTAATAAAGCGGTAACTTCTAAATCTGGCTGGCCAAATACTTTAATTTCAACCTTATCACCTGCGCCTAACACATAATTTTGCGCAGATTGAGCAAAACAAATGCTGCTAAATACAAGCAGCATTAAACTAAAAAAATACTTCATTAATTAGCCTTTAACGCAAAAGTAAAGTTAACACCTACAATTACACGGTCAAACTCAATAGCATTCACTGTAGAGCTTTTATCCATAAAATCTACATAGGTAGAAACCATGCCAAAACTGCTAGCTACATAATTTAAACCTAAACGTAAATTTTTAGTTTTATCTTTACGGCCAACGTCACCAGTATACTGCTCGTCAATATAATTAACGCTTGCAAGCGAACTTAAATAATCGCTCCAGCTGTGGGTCCAATTAACACCATAAACGCTTTCTTTAATGTAATCGCCCTGTACTAATGGGTCTTTTGCTGAGCGACTAGTCATAAATTGCACGGTAGAGTAGCTAAGTGGCTGCCAGTTAATAGCTGCCTCCCAACTTAAACCACTAAAGTTTTTACGTTCACTCGAGTCAAAATCTTTATTCTGGTAACCCACTTTAAACGTACCAGAAGTAACCGCTGTTGCCTCCCACTCCATACCTGCAAGTACTTTTATATCGTCGCTATCACGCGATACACCACTACTGGCTAAAACATCATAACGGTAGTTTTCTTGTTTAATTTCTAAAAAGGTGCGTGTTGCGGCTTGGGTATTGTAATAACCTGTTATCCCTATTAACGATTTATCATAATCACGATACTGCGATACTTCTCTAAAACTTTGATACTTTTTACTAAAAAAGCCGGCGCTTAACGCCACTTGCGCTTTTGAGCTTTGCGCACCGTATTCGTAAAGCGCTAACACATTTTGTTGTTGGTACTTTACAAGTTCGTTAACAACATCACCTAAGCCTTCAGTTAAACCACTGCCACGAGGTTCATATAACCAATCGGCATCGCCTTTAATATCTAACCTATGCTGGCTGGTAAACTCTTTATGTACACCTGCGCCTATATTTACCTGAGTAAAGTTATCTGTAGCATCTTTATTGTGTAATGAGCTGCTGGTCCCTAAGTCTAGGTTATAGCTATCCGGCCCATCCTCAATTACCGCTTTAACATTTGGAGTTATAGTCCAAATTAATCGCGACTCTTCATCGTTCGGGGTGCTAAAAAAGTTACTATTACTACTGATACCAGTTTGTAACGTAGGGGTGATTTCGGCACCATCTTTAGTCATAACGCTACCTGGTTTTAAATTAGCAGCAGCAGGCGCAGCTATCATAGCGATCAATAAAGCGCTAAGTGGTACAAGTTTTTTAGTATGCATTTGCATTTTTAAATCCCTTAAAAATTGTCATAAAAATAATTTTTACATCAAACCACAACGACCAATGTTTAATATAATGTAAGTCAAACTCAACACGTTTTTCCATTTTGTCTAAGGTATCGGTTTCGCCGCGCCAGCCATTAATTTGTGCCCAACCGGTAATACCTGGTTTAGCTTTATGGCGTAACATATAAAACTCAACCTTTTTACGGTATTCCTCATTATGGGCAACAGCGTGCGGCCTGGGCCCAACAATCGACATATCGCCTTTTAAAACATTTATAAATTGCGGTAATTCATCAAGGCTAGTGCGGCGTAAAAAGCCACCAAGCGGAGTAATACGCGCATCATTCTTTTTAGCTTGTGTTACCACATTACTATTTTCAGTAACCGTCATTGATCGAAACTTCCATACCTTAATTTTGCGCCCATCAAGGCCGTACCTATCTTGTTTAAAAATAACAGGCCCTTTAGATGTAAATTTAACAGCAAATGCAATGGCAATTAAAATAGGTGAGATCAACATTAAAATGATACTAGCAACTATTACATCCTCGGTACGCTTTATAAATTCTCGCGCTCCAATAAATGGCGATTCAAACACGCTTAATGTATCAAGCTCGCCAACATGCTCTATTCGGGCGTGTATTAGGTTAGATACTAAAAAGTCAGGAATTATATGTACATCAACTGTGGTATCACCTAACTGCAGTAGTATATCTGCTATGCGTTTATCTGCTTTCATAGGTAGGGCAATATATAAAACACTTATTTCAGCATTACGTGCAGCATCAACCGCATCTTGAATTTTACCTGCTACATCATGCTTTGTTGCATTTTCAAATAAACGTTCTGGTTGTCGGTCGTCATAAAAACCTAAAAACTTGAAACCTAGCTCGTCATTTTTAGTAATTTCATTATACAAATGCACGGCCGACTCGGTTGCACCAACAATGGCAACATTACGTAAGTTCATACCAAGCTTGCGCTTATTACGCTTAAACATATGTGCGCCTAAACGCCAGCCATACATAAATGCAAAGCTTAATAAAAACCACAAACCTAAACCTATGCGCGAAAGATCTTCTGTGAACTTAAACGCAAACGATACACAAAATAAAACAGCAAAGGCTACAAACAAAGAGCCCCAAGCACATAAAACCATGGTTCTAAATTTACCAGCTCGCCAAGAGCGATAAGCCGAAAATATTTCAGCGCAATACAAAAAGCTTAACGCAACGGTTAATGCAGCGACCATGTATGTAGGTGAGAGTTCAAAACTATAAAAAACAGCAGAACATTGAAAGGCCAAAAATAGTGCAAAAATATCGAACAAACGATAAAAATTTGCATCAGACGAACCATTAGGTTTAAACGTCCTTGAAGATGTCATACTATGTATCCCTATAGATATCTTAATAAGTGAACTAAGCTCCACAAAACTGTGCGGCAAATGTTACAGCATCATACTAACGTATTCAATATTAAGGTTAGTTTAATATATAACAATATTATGCAAAATATTTTTAAGTAGCGAGGTTGTTACATAAAACAAAACAAATATAAACTTATAAAAACTTGGGTAAACATTTATAAACAATATCGTAACCTAACTTTTATTTAAACAGTTCCTTAAACCACGACCACACGCCAAATGAGTAGTCGCTAAATATATCAATTCCTAAAGCCGATTTAACTAAATAAGCAACCAATAGTAATATGCTAATAACCATAAAGCTAAATAGTGATACAGTTATTGCTTGAGATACAGCGGCTATCTTTTTTTCTTTTTCGCTCAGCTCTCGCCTGTTTCGCCCCGCTAGTACTACAAAGTAATACCTATATTTAAAAAATTTAATTACCCCCCGGTAATCTACTGTATGCTTGCCCCATTGCCTTGCGCCTATCGCCACTTTTAAATGAGCTAGCTGCTCCTCTGTAAAAGTATCTTGTATATTTTTTGGTATTCTGTTGAGCAAGCTTCGCACAGCATGATCATTACGTATTGAAGACAATTGTAATATCCTAAACCTATGTTAATTGACTGCTTTTAGTCAAATCATTAAATAAGAACAATAGTTTAGGGATGTTTTTTAACAAAGAAAAGTTAAAATCAGTAGAAAATGTAAGCAGCACAGTGAAAAAATACTCAATCCAAATGTTCAAATTTAACTCCCTAAGGATAAAAAATGAGATTATTATCGGGTAGAGTAATACCTTCTACGTCCACAAATTTAAATAAATATAATAACATTAAAGCTTATGTAGCTTTATTTCTTCAAATAGTACTACTATTAAAGCTCTGGTCTAGTGAGTGTTTATTCATCTTTACATTAAATTAAGGTCCCTATAATCATTAGTAAAGAAGAGTACTGGTTCAATAGCCAATAATATATTTACTCTTATCATTGAGTAACTTTTTCAAGAATATCGCAATCAGCATACTGAGTATCACAAACGTAAGCGATAGAGCAATGAAATATACCCACTGAAAAAACACCGTATCAGGGGTTGGTAGTTTTAAGTTTCTAAATATAAAGATTAGATAAGGATGTATGAAGAACACTGCAAAACTTGTACTCGCAAGATTGTCGAAAAATAAATTACTTTTTGAGTACTTTTCTAGCAATGAGAAGAAAAAGAAAGAGAGAAACAACTTTTGCAGAAACATCAGATCGATGCCGCCAAATTCAAAAAATGGCTTATGGTAGCTCCCTACATCACCTAAATAGGTCTGAACCAGTGTGAAACTAATTGATAATAAAAACAACAGCCAAAATCGATTACCTTGAAAAGTGTTTAGCAAAGATTCTCTATACTGGGATACCACAGCACCAATTAGATAAATTGGGAAAAAAAACACGACTGAATGCAAGTGGTTCATATTATCGACAGGTCTATGAATAAAAATTGACACGCATGAAAGAACAAGAATGAGTGACACCTTAAATTTAAAATCTTTTTTAAGTATAAGAACCACTAATGGCGAGAGTAAAAATAAGAGTAACGCAAAAGGGATATACCAATAGGCAGTCATAAAGCGGCCTGTTACTTCATATTTAAGAAAAGGTACCATAAACTGTGATATAGCTCCTTCTGAGTGAGGCAGAAAATAGCCATCAGAAATTGGGTTAGATACATATATATATAAGCAGATTGGGATGATCGACAATAATAGATATGGCCATACCAGTTTTGAAGCTCTGGAGAAATAAAATTTAGAAAAAGTAAACTTTTTTAAAAATACAACTTCAAAAAGAAAGCCTGAAATGAAAACAAAGAGAATGGTACCACCAGATAACAGATTTCTAAAAAACACTTCCCAAAAACTATCTAAAGCGACACCTGAAACATCGAAAGAATGACCGAAGACGATAAACATAATGGCGATCGCACGGAAATTATTAATTGAATTATAAAACAAACTATGACCTTTTAAATTGGTTCAATTTCAATATTACTAATCTTCCCTGAAAAGCCAGATTTACCTGAGGAAAATCTTAAGCGGCCAAACTCAGGCTTACAAATAGGTACCCTACTATAAAAAACTCCCGTATCATTGATACTCTTATGGAAATCGCCAATATTGATATAGGCTGATCCTTCATTCACTTGAACTTCGTATTCAAGTAAATATATAGGATACTGTAACTTCGTTTTAATAAAATAATCTCCAGTAACTAAGAAATCATCAGCTTCATAATTCTCAACGGTTACATTATTAGGCCAAATATTGTCACCTAACTCTTCCACGCTATATTGGTCAAAATTAGTTTCAGATAGTATCGGTTTTAAAGAAATAGATTGCATCGCACCAGTAAACATTGTTTGCGTACTTACTACAGAAACCATATCCTCTGTAGGCTCACAAACAATTGCTACAAAAGAATTATCTCCCTCTTTTGTAATTGGTATGCTTGAATCTCCGATGTTAAAAATTGGGGTACCCGATTCTATCTCGGCATCAAAACTGACACGGTATAAAACATAGTTTAAATCCCTGTTATTATAGCTCCCGCCAATAATAGAGTAAGGCTCTGTCATATCAGCAACGATATCTCCATCATTCCATATATTGTTGCCACTTGGGTTTATAGAAGAAGACATACCGGGAGTTTGAGGAGTTATCTCTATAGAAAATTGCACTAACCAGTTGTGCAGCGGCTGCTGATCCACAGAAGAAATTAATGTCGACGTATCTCTGATATTAGTCACTGGGGTTTTCTGGTTTGCAGTGTTATACCTGTCATCCAAGGTAAAGCCACTGTCTATCTTTCCCCCCACCTCCAGTGTGGTATTGAACTCAAGCGTTAACGTATCACCTTGAACTGATACTTGAGGAATGTATTCTATATTATTTGGAGAAATATACTTTAGACCGTAACCTGGTGCTTCTGGCAAAGTTTGAGTATCAACAGTTAAATCCCCCTCTGGAACATGTAATTTCACAAAGGCTTTATTATTTTCTATTTTTAAAGATTCAGGTTGTAGTGGTTTCCATTTTTTATTGGATTCAAATGTAGAAAAGATTGCTTTTGCAAAATACTCTCCTTGTAAAATATACCCTTTTGTATTTAAGTGGGTTCTTTCATCAGGTCTGTTAAAGTAATTTCTATTAAGAAAGTACTTTGGCATCACTAGAGAGACGGTTTCGTTATCGTTTGCAAATTCCCACAATGAAAGAGCAATATCATGCCCATAACTAACGCCGGTTTGATCCACGAATAATATAGGATTGCGGGTTTTAGAAGAGGTAGTTTGTACTTTATTTTGGTAAGCATTATATAACTTACCAAGTTTTTGTTTATAGTCCTGTAAATTAGAATTTGCGTTAGATTCACCATGTATCCAAGTAATAAAAGGAACATTAAAACTTTCACCACTTTGAGCAGCTAACCTTTCCCCTGCTCTTAGCATTGTGAGCCCATTTTCAAATGGTTCAGTACCATATTCAAGTTTACTTATCTTTTGCCCTCCACGACCATGGGGAGCATAAACAAACTTAGGAAAAGGTTTGTTTTCAAGAGAATATAAATACTCTAACATTTTGAACATTGAGTATGCATGTGTTTGTCTAGTCACATCTTTCAAAGGTTCCAAAAACCTTACGTCACTTTCTACTAACCTTTGATAATATCGAGGCGCAATAGTCCTTACACCGTTGAACAAAAATACTTTGTTAGCATTAACTTCATGAGGGAAAATTATCGGATTCAAGTCTATATCGGTATGACCGACACTTAATGACTGACCTGATGCTAAAACTAAATTATAATCATCAATAGCGGCTAGGCTATTAGATGAACTAAAAAGAAGTAAAAATAAAATTAAATAGCGTCTCATTTTTCTTTACTTAAAACCATATAAATCACTGGTATTATAGAGTAGCCAGCTACACCGGATAAAAACGAGGCCTCAAACAAAGAGGTAATAACAATATAAACAGCCATCGAGTTACCCAATCTATTCTTGCATTTTACAACGAGATTATAGCCAAGAATTGCAGTTATACATAACATGCCACCAAGACCGAGACTAAAAAAAGCTTGTAAGACTAAGTTATGCGCATGAGCAGGTGTATAGCCAATAATATCTTCTAGCATTGGCAAGGCCAAAGATGTTACTCCGATACCATAGCCAGTAAAAGGTTTGTCAAGTGCCATATCAAATACAGCTGGCCAGATATATGTTCTCCCAGTGAATGTGAGAACTTCTTCAGGATCACCGTGACGGGATACATGTTCAAGGAAACCATAGAAATCAAATGCTGCATATATTATTAATAAAGAGGTAAAAATTACACCTGATAAAATCACAAATAAAATAAACTTATTTCTTTTGTATAAAAATAAAGAAGAAAAAACAAATGATATAAAAGCGGTCTTACTATCGCTTAATAGTAAAGCAATTAAAGACAAGCCAAATGCAACAATAAAAAAAGACTTAGAGATAATGTTCTTGTTAAATGCATGTAACAAGAACAAGCAATATACAGCACAAAATCCCCCCATTGCATTCGATGTAGAGAAAACCCCACTCATACGCGGGCTCACAAATAAAACATCATTTAACCAATAAATATGTCTCCCCAAGTCGGGTAATGCCAAATAATAAAAGTATGAGAAACAAACAACTACGAAGAATGACAAAGAAATTGAATACAGGAGAAAGTTATCGCCAAACCTACTTTTTACATACTTAAAATATAAATAAAAGGCGGCATAAGAAAGCACTACAACAAAGCTACGAAAAGGAAGCATTGAAAAAGGAAGCATCAAAATAGCTAAGAGAATAAAGGCAACAAATAACAACTCATGATTGTTAGACACCCTAAAACCAAATTTATAAAAATATATAAATGCGATTAAAATGCCTCCTCCCCATGCCATAAGTCTTAAAACGATTTGAAAATCGACACTATCACTTCCATATTCGCGTATTCTAAAAACAAATAAAGAAAAGATAATAAAAATTGAAAAAAGAAATAAGTTAAAGAGCCTTACCCTATTCATTGTCGACTCCTTTCAAAACAATCAAATAATAAGTTATCGCCAAAAACAGCCACCCCAAAAAAATAGAAAATGATGGTGAAATTTGTACATGAAGAAATAAATTCAATAATAAAAGAGATGACACACCTAAGCCTGATAATAGGTATAGCGAATTCATCTTTTTATACATATTTTTTTTCACGAGCAGCATTTCAATACTTCTAGAGCAGGATAAGCAAGTAAGGATACCTGCCCAGAACAGTAGATCACCAAGCTTAGGAACAGCCTGTTCGGCATACACAACTGGAAATAAATAAACAGCTATTAAAAGACAAATAGATGAGGAAACTAAAGAAATCAGCATATATTTTTTGAACAAACTCTTTACAAATGTATGTGCTTTATCTTTTAAACTGGCGAGTTTCCTTTGATCAACAGCCTCCAGTGACTTAATCAAAATTTGTACTGGTTGAAACACAGAGCGAGCAATGAACAGTACAGAAGAAATTGTTGCAGGATATAAAGCCGATACTAACAAAAACGGGGAATGTACGAGTAATAATTGAGAGATGGATTGCACATTTCGATTTAATAAATGTCGTGTGTCACGAAACCAAAAAAAAATGTCTAACTTCTGCTCACCCTTGTTTGCTTTTTTAAATGTGATGAAAAGCGTGATTACAATTAATTCTAGTGCAAATAAACATAAATAGGTGTTTATCAAAAGCTCTATAGATAAACCACTAAACAATAAAGAAGCTGCAAAAGTAGATACCAAAACAACAGATACCAAAGCAGGTAAAAAGTACAGTTTACTTACCATAAGTAGATATCTAAATGATTCATGTATAAATAAAAAAGCGAATAAAGCTGGAGCTAGTAGCCACTGCCCCTGATATGAAAATGCAAAATAGGTGCAAATAAAAATCAACACTAAAAAAAGCGCTAATAGGAAAAATGAGCAACTCAGAAACTCAATTATCCTGATTTTACTGCTCTTATCTTCTTTTAAATTAAAAGGAATAAGTACAATTGTTCTTTGAAAAGATAAGAAAACTAATGCCAGTGTCATAGCAACACCAAACATGACTACTGACTCATTCCCTTCATACTTAAGTAAAAGAAACGTAATTAAAAAATTAGCACCCGAAGACAATAACGAGTCAATCAATAAAGATAATTTATACTTCATCATCTATCATTTTTTTAATATATATACCAAGGCTCTCTGTATCTTTCTCTTTTTCAGTCGTGAAGAAGTCATTCGTCTCGCTTAGTTTCTCGATTTCCTCGAAAGCCTGTTCTAAGTCTTCTATATCACGGCACACTCTCATTAAGCTCGTTGATGATGTCAATGCCTCAAATCTTGAAATAGTATCGAGTTGGTGATCATTTCTGTGCTCACCAAACTTAGCTAATCTAGGTACAACAATAAGCTTTTTATTTAATTCCAAACATTGAATAATGGTTCCCATACCGGCGTGAGCAATTACAATATCGCACCAATCTAGTTTCGCCTTGTACTCATTCGAACTTAAAAAATCAATCACTTGAATACCATCATAAGTATTCGAATCTTCACCAACCTGAGCAAAAACATCCAAACTTAGTGATTTATTAATATCGCTGATAGCCTCGATCAGACGTTTAAAAGGTAATTGCGCACCCACACTTACAAGCACTTTCATTATATAACTCGACCCTTGTATTCAACATTATCACCAGCTAAATCTGGCCATTGGGTTAATGTTTTATGTGCAAATTTCTTTGCCATTCGTCCCGAAGCGGATAATTGTTTTGTATTAGCAATACTATCTACCCACATGGTTTTTCTAAGTAATAGTCGGCCTATTACGATAGAAATTAACCCAGGCATTGCGCCTGTGGTTACTATCCATTTAGGTTTATGCCTTAAGACAAGTTTTAACATCTGGAAAGCGATAATTGGTGACCGGATTAATGTGTCTCTTGACACATCCTCAATTAGGTTTTCGTTCTCAAAAGAAGGTGTATCGTGCGCATTTACTTTCGTTCGCACAAATAAAATGTCATTAGAATCAAAGTTAGCTTGTTTCATGATTCTGCTCAATTGCACATAGTGACCACCCGTAGATGCAATTGCTATGAGCTTCTTACTCATTAATTAATATTCCTAAAGCTTTCGTTTTAATATTTGTACGAATTACGACTGCAGGATTTCCTGCGACAATTGTCCCTGAACTTACATCCTTTGTCACAACAGCTCCTGCCGCAACAATACAGGAATCGCCCAAAGTAACTCCTGGCATTATGATTGAGTTACCACCAATGAAACAATTTTCACCTATTCTCACGTCTTTATGAATGTCTCGGCACATATCATGGGTGAGAATTACCGACCCAAATGCAATATAAGTACCCGCACCTATATGAACACCTTTTGGGTTTGTTTTATCTAGCTTCGCTTTCAATGAAATTCTAACGCTTTTATGTATATTCATTTTATAAAAATGGATATACCAAAGCGTAATAATAGATAGTATAAAATGTCGTACATAGACGTGTATGAATCTTTTCATATTCTCGTACTCTCGTCCCTTTCCCATTTAATTGTCTTTAATTTTTTAATTTGCAACTTCGCACGGAATGTCGCTATTGAAATGACCGTCGCATAAACTAAAAACTTAAACAACGCTTTCTCTTTGATAGCTATTTTAAACAAAGAAGAAAAACTATTACTGCCAGTTGTCGGTGAAGTAAACTTCTTCTTCAATTCCATATTGCCTAATTTACTTCTCGTTTTGATTTTAATAAGTGACCAAATTGTTCTTGGACTCATTACGACAGAATAGCAAGAAGGAATTGTTGTCAAGTTAGCTGAACCTAAAGTTCCCTTAACATAGCCATCATCAGCGATAACTTGTGGGAACTTCCCTAACATAGCACGGGCCTTTGGAGAAATAAGATATGCACCGGAATTAACCATACCAACTCGATAAGCTGGAGTGAGTTTCAAAAAACCGTAGTACATGTCTGTTAACAAGCTACCATCTTGAACTATTTTTGTGTTTGGAGAGGCAAATAAATACTGTTCGTTTGCAATAAACCTTAAAATACTTCTGATACTTTCCGTGCTTATGATCACATCAGCATCTTGAACAAGCACATGTTCAAACTGAGCAATTTCAAGCCCTTTATTTATAGCTAATATTTTTGAGCCAGTATCAAGCTCGACCACTTTAAATGAAGGAAATTTAGCTCTAACGAACTCGGCTGTATTATCAACACAGCCATTCGGCAAGACAATTACCTCAATCTCCAAACTCGAAAAATTCGTTAATTCGGATAACGTCCTTTCAATACATTTTTCTTCATTGTATGCAGGTATTATTATCGTTAACATTTTTTACCTTAAAGATAGAATCGAAAAATATTTTAAAAATTATACTATTACTACTGATAAGTTATACTCTAAAAAATATCGACCTCTATGTAGGGGTTGATATTTTATGATACAGTCTATTAACCATAGTAAGTTAATTCAGCTCAAATTAAGCATGTAGTTAAATTAGACTCTATTCATCATACTTTCCGTTTTTTAAAAGAAGCTTAACTTCGTGCAAAAATTTTTTACCCAAGTCACTTGACTGCATTGCGTATTCTACATTTGCGAGCATATAACCTAGTTTAGATCCACAGTCGTGAGATTTACCTTTAAGGTGATAAGCCTCGAGTGTTTCTAAATGGCGTAGTTGTAGCAAGGCATCGGTAAGCTGTATTTCACCGCCCGTACCTGGTGGAGTGTATTCTAATAAGTCCCAGATAGTGGGCGATACAACATAACGACCAGTTATGGCTAAATTGCTTGGTGCTTCATCGTTATTTGGTTTTTCGACCATGTTTTTAATGGTCGCGTTTTCGCCAGCGCTAATTTTTTTACCCGCTAAATCGGCCACCCCATATTGATGTACTGACTCTTGTGGTACGGGCTCTACCATTACTTGGTTATAGCCTGTTTGATCAAAACGGCTGATCATTTCACTTAAGTTATCGGTTTTTAAGTTTGATTTGTATTTATCAATAATTACATCGGGGAGCATTACGGCAAACGGGTTGTTACCCACTATAGGGCGCGCAGCAAGAACTGCATGGCCTAAACCCAGTGGTGCTGATTGGCGAACAGAAATTACGGTAACGTCTTTTGGTACTATTGAGCGCACTTCTTCTAATAGGCTGCGCTTAACGCGTGTCTCTAGGGTGGCTTCTAGCTCAAAGCTGGTATCAAAGTGATTTTCTATTGAATTTTTAGAGGCATGAGTAACAAGTACTATTTCTTTAATGCCTGCGGCTACGGCTTCGTTAACTACATATTGAATAAGCGGTTTGTCTACCAAGGGTAGCATTTCTTTAGGAATGGCTTTTGTGGCTGGCAACATGCGCGTACCTAATCCAGCAACAGGTAATACTGCTTTTAAAACTTTCACTTTAATTCCTTTCATTATTTTTTGTAAACAACGAAAAAGGCTAGTTTAAAAGCTAAATTCCTTTTTACGTGTATCACATGCCGTGTGAGGTTATTATTATACACAACACAATTGTGTACTCAATAAATAAAGCATCCTTTTAGATTGTTTTTTTGTTAATTTTTTATTAATAAAATTAGCGTTTAGCGCACTGTTTTAGTGCTTCTCATGCTTTTATATGATCTACCTTTTTAATGCTAACAATACTATACTAGACTTGTTTTATTATTAGGGAATACTTACTTAAAGGAACGTGTGTGCGTTTAGGGCTTTGTATAGTATTAGTGGTTTCGTTTTTTGTATGCGCGCAAGACATGCTTATGTATTTACGCAACAGCGATATAATTGCCCGTGCGCAAAAACAATATGGTAGCGAAGGCCATGCACGTATAAAAAACTGGTTAAATTTTATAGATGAGTCTGCTGATAAAAGTGAATGGCAAAAAATTCATTTAGTTAATAAGTTTTTTAATAAGCATATTAAATATAAAACCGACGAAGACCTATGGCAGCAAAAAGACTATTGGGCTACCCCGCTCGAGAGTTTAGGAATTGGCATGGGTGACTGCGAAGACTACGTAATTGCTAAATATTTTACTTTAATGGCCTTGGGCGTTCCTGAGGATAAAATACGATTAATGTATGTTAGGCAAAAAACGGTTAATCAACCCCACATGGTGCTTATATACATTGAAAACCCAAACCAAATCCCTTATGTTTTAGGTAATTTTAATACTAAACTACTACCTGCTAATAAACGCCGCGATTTAACCCCCATTTATAGTTTTAATGGCCAAGGTTTATGGTTAGCTAAATCGAAAGGCCTTGGTAATAAAGTAAAAAATAGCCGTGGTGTGTCTGCTTGGAACACGATGCTAGAGCGAATTGAGCAAGGTGAGCTTGCTCCCATATAGAATAACGTTAAAGGAATTATTAGTTATGTCGTCTTTTTTTAAAAATGGCTTGAGCTTAAAAACCCAAATTTATGGACTGATTATTGTTATTTCGGTTATTTCGTTTTTTGTACGAATAATTACCGATGTAGACACCACACGCCAGTATTTACAAACGCAAATGGCTAGCCACGCTCAAGACACCGCCACGAGTTTAGGGCTTTCTATTTCGCCTTACCTTGAAGACGACAGCATAATGATTGCGCAAACAATGGCAACGGCTATTTTTGACTCGGGTTATTATAAGCAAATAAAATTTACTAACGCTGAAAACCAGGTGGTTTTTGACCTTATAAACCCTAAACGTGTTGAGTCGGTACCTAATTGGTTTATAAGCACCGTTAAGCTTAACACCCCAACTATGCAATCTGAGTTAAATAATGGTTGGATAATGGCCGGCATGCTTGAAGTAACAAGCCACGTTGGGCAATCGTATTTAACGCTTTGGGAGCATACCAAGCGTAGCTTATATGGATCGTTTTTATTATTAGTAGCGTCGCTGGCAGTGGCATTTTTAATACTGCGAGCTGTGTTTAAACCATTAAAAGCGGTAGAAGACCAAGCACATTTAGTGACCCGTAAACGCTTTACTTTAAATAACGAAATACCGGTTGCCCGCGAACTGCGCACCGTTACTAAAGCCATTAACAATATGGTTATGAACCTGCAAAGTACGTTTGATTCGCTCACTAAGCAAACACAAGCCCTTACTGAGGAAGTTTACATAGACCCTTTAACCGGTTTGGGTAATCGTAAGTCGTTTGATAACCATTTTAACTCGGTAGTCGACTCTATTAGTGATGAGGCACCCATTACGGCCATGATGATTACCCTACCCTCGCTTGCAAACATTAATAAAACAGTAAGCTACCAAGATGGCGATGAACATGTAAACGAAGTGGCAAATATACTTAAAACTATTTTTGGTGAGCTGACAAACGCAAAAGTATTTAGATTAAATGGTAGCACCTTTATTGCCCTTGCTCCTTACGATAGTGAGTTTTTAAATAGAACACGCCTAGAAATTACTGATGCATTTAGCCAACATAAAAATAGCTTACATGTAAATGGCTTTGCTAACTTTGCGTTAGTAAGTGTTGATAAGGGCATGCCTGTTGGTAATGTGCTATCGGCTTTAGATACAGGCTGTACAATTGGCGATACAAACACCAAGGTAGATAAAAACACTTTATTTAGCGTTAATCAGTGGCGCTCGCTTATTCAGTCTATTTTAGCCTCTGGCGAGGTGAGTTTTTCGGTGCAACCTGTAAAACGTGCTAGCTCGCAAAACAAACAATGTTATTTTGAGGTGTTTGCTCATTTTATTTTTGAAGGTGAAAAAGTTAATAACGGGCATTTATTTGCTATGGCCGAAAAACTTAACTTAACCGAAGAGCTTGATAAAAAAATAATACGTAATTTTGTAAATGTTAAAGAGCAACACCCAAACGACGTATTTGCGCTTAACTTAAGCAAGGCATCTTTATATTCTACTGATTTTATTGAATGGTTAACGCTTTATTCGCATACCAAACCAGTTATAAAAACTAACTTGTTATTTGAATTGCACGAAATTAGTTTGCTTTATAATGTTCACATTGCCTCGCAACATATAGATATAATTAAAGATATAGGCATAAATGTGTGTATTGAGCATTTTGGTACTAGTCTTACCTCGTTTAGATACTTACAAGGGCTAGACATTGAGTATGTAAAAATAGATGGTAGCTACATACAAGACTTACTGGATAACAACCAAAGCAAATTTTTTATTCAAACAGTTAATAATATTTGCCACGGTTTTGGCATTAAAGTTTTAGCGTGTTTAATAGAAAAACCTGAAACATTAAAGGTACTTGAAAGCTTAGGGTGTGATGGCGTACAAGGTAATTTAATTATGCCGCCTTCTAAAGTTATTAAAACTAATAATAATGGTGCAAATAAAGAGTTTACTTTTTGCGCCGATACGCTAAAATTTTGTAATTAGATAATCTCTTAAAGGGACACAAGATGAAATCACTTATACTTGCTAGTTTATTTGCTAGCGCATCGGCGCTTACGGTTTTACCTGCTTTTGCACAAACGGATACAGACGCGGTAGTGCAAACCGAAAGTTTAGACTCTCTAATTGCTATTTTAAACAACGCCACTGCAGATACTCCATCAGATGAGTTGCAGCAAGAGCTTGTTACTGCAATCGAGCAACTTTGCCAAAACACCGGCCCTATTGATTTAGACTCACCTATTGCTAACGGTACTTGTTCTCCTGAGCAGTTAGATGCGATTATGAATGCTGTTATAGCAGCCATAGGCGCAGACAGCGCTTTTATTTCTGACTTTTTAGCTGCACTTGTTGCTGCAGGCGTGGATAGCGATGCTGTTACATTGGCGGCAATTACTGCTGGCGTTGATGCGACTATTGCATCAGAAGCAACTGCTGCGGGTCCTACTGAGCCTACAGCCCCTGCTGGCCCTGTTATTGTTACCCTACCTACAACAACTGTACCGCAAGGTGCTGGCGGTACTGGTGGTGATGCGGGTATTTCTGAAGTTGGCAACTAAATAATTATTAGTTTTATAATACAAACGCAGCCTAATGGCTGCGTTTTTACTTTAAACACTTTGTTTAAATACGCTGTTTAATTTTTAGCTTGATTTTGAGAAAGCTGTGAATCGTTTTATATTTTTTTTGCTGTGTGCAATTGTTTTTTTGCTGCCTCTACCTTTAGGTAGCTACCGCCCTTGGGCTATTATGGCTATGGGTATTTTAATTTGTATTACCTTTTTAATGCATTTGGTAAATAGCGCTGTTAATAATCAAAAAACTTACCCCCCGCGTTATTCATATCCGGTTTTTATAACTTTGCTATTGGTGTGCGCTACCTGTATTTTACAATTTTACACCGTAAGCTTAGACCCCTTTCAAACAAAGCAAATGCTGTTAAAAACAAGCTTTATGCTACTTTTTTGCTGGCTTATTTTTATTTATTGCGACAATAGTGAGCGAATAAAAAAACTTATTTATACCATTATTGCTGCAGGGGTTTTTCAGGCTTTGTATGCCACGTACCTAAACCTCTCGCCAGATATGCTCAGCCCTATTTTTGGGTATAAACATACGCAGCGCGCTATAGGCACATTTACTTACTCTAATTTTTTAGCTAATTATTTAGCGCTGTGTTTATGTTTAGGCATAGGTGTATTAGTTAGTGAACTTAAGCGAGGCAGCCATGCAAATGACCTTACATTTAAACAAACATTGCGCGCCTGGACAGAAATACTACTAAGCTCAAAAATTATTTTGCGTATATCGTTAATTATTATAATTATTGCGCTAATTTTAACGCGCAGCCGAATGGGTAATTCCGCCTTTTTTATTGCATTAATGGTTGTTAGTTTATTAGCTTTGTTTGTTTATAATAAAAAGCCTAAAGCGTTTAAATTACTTATTGTTAGTTTTTTTATAATTGATTTGATCATCATTGGTGCAATATTTGATGTTGAAAAAGTAAAACAACGCATTAGTGAAACCAGTATTCAGTCAGAAACTCGTGATGAAGTTGTTCGTGATTCAATCCCGTTAATACTCGATAAGCCTTTATTAGGCTCTGGTGGTGGTACGTTTTACACTGCGTTCCCTGCGTATCAGTCAGAGCCGTATTCGGGCTATTACGATAATGCCCATAACGATTACATTCAATTTGCTGTAGAGCTAGGCATACCTGTAGCATCATCTTTAGGAGCGCTTATATTATATTGCTTATGGTTGTGCGTTCAAACCATGCGTAAACGTAAAACCGCGCTGTTTCAGGGGGTGGCTTTTGGCTGTGCTATCGCTATTGTGGATATGCTGTTGCATTCGTCGGTAGATTATTCGCTCCAAGCAGGCGCTAACTCAATGCTGTTTATGGTTATTTTATGTTTGGCGATTTTAAGTAATAAAATAGTTGTTAAACGAGGGCGTGATTTTAAATAGCTATTTTTAAAATATTTGCACAAAGAGGTTTAGAGACGCTGCGCTTTAGAGTAGTGATAAATAAAATGCCAGGATTGGTTATGTCTTCTAATTCGCTTCTCTTTGTGCAATTAGCTTAAGTTACTTTTCCACAAAGAAGTTTTCAGACGCTACGCTTTAGAGTCGTAATTAACAAAGTCCAAAATGTCTGGATCGTTTTTGTCTTCTCATTTACTCCTCACTCCCTTCACTTTGTGCAATTAGATTTAGTTTATTTTCACAAAGAGGTTTAGAGACACTCCGCTTTTAGAGTAGTGATAAAACAAAGTAAAATATTTTCATCGGTTTCGTTTTCTCATTTACTCTTCATTTCCTTCTCTTTGTGCAATTAATCTTTTATTGTCTATGATATAAAATCAATGCGCTTAAAGTTTTATAAGGATATATATGGATATTAATAAATTGACACATGCTGTGATTGGTTGTGCTATAGAGGTACATAAAACTTTAGGGCCAGGTTTGTTAGAGTCGACTTATGAAGCCTGTTTAATATATGAATTAAGTGAATTAGGTCTAACGTCGAAGAGTCAACATGACTTACCTGTTTATTACAAAGACACACATATTAATGCTGGCTACAGGTTAGATATTTTGTTGCCCAATAAATTAATAATCGAGCTTAAATCTGTAGAAAAGTTATTACCGATTCATTCGGCACAATTAATAACCTATATGAAACTTGCAAATGTTAGTGCTGGCCTTTTAATCAACTTTAATACTATAAAATTAATTGACGGTATAAAAAGATTTAATTTTTAAGCTATTTCATTTGCTGTTTCTCTATTTAGCTTCACTCTCAAAAGACTAATTTTTAAACATTACTCACAAAGAGGCTTGGAGACGCTGCGCTTTAGAGGGGTTCTAAAAATTGATTAAAAACCTGTTTTTATATTTTAACCTTCTCATTTACTCCTCTTAAGCTTCT